>CAZCKE010000019.1:0-389 GCA_964499005.1 uncultured Tepidisphaeraceae bacterium | reverse complement strand
ACCCCAGTCTTTCCAGTGGGCGTCACCTGGCGGTTTGCCTTGACATGTGTATTATTGCCCCGGGTGGGCCGGCTTCGGTTCCCGCTTGACTGCGTCCCGCGGCCAAAGCCCCATCCCGTCTCGCGCGGCCATAAACATTGCCTGACGGAAAAGCTCCCGATCGATCAATGCCGGTACTTGAGCGGATTCATCCGGTCGCAAGAGAATAAACAACTCATCGGCAGACACCGTTTTGACCGGCTGCGTCGCGGCGCCGGTCTCGGCGAAAATAGCCGGTGGCGCCCAGAGAATCGCAAGAATGAGGACCGCCATGACCGCGAGCCTTTTAGGCATGATCCACTCTTCCTTTGCTGTTGCTCCAGAGAAAAAACGCCGCCGCAGGGGCACAA
>CAZCKE010000018.1:0-20153 GCA_964499005.1 uncultured Tepidisphaeraceae bacterium | reverse complement strand
CCGTTTGCGTGCGACCCGTTCGATATCGCACCGGATGATGTCGGAGTGATGAACCTCTCCGAAGATGGTCCCGCGCCCAAAGGGGTGGGGAGCAAAGGGGAGCGGTTGACCACCGCGTTCGATGGGCTGGCCTATGGTGGGACACAACAGCGGGACGTGTTCTCCCATTTTGACGCGCCAGCGGCGCCGGATACGACGTTCGGCCCGGCGGTCGGAGCGGAAGAGGCCATCCCTGAATCTCCCAAGAGCGCGGCGGGCGGGAAGAATCGGATAGAGGGCCGCGCCGCGGACCGGCCAGTGGGGACCGGCATTACGGAACCTAATCAAGAAAACCGCAGTGGCAGTTCGGCCATCGGCGCAACTCCGGGCGCTCGGGTGGTGCGCCGGCGATTTGATCCGCTTCCGGAGGCAACGGCGGCACCCGATGATGAAATCGAAACGGCGACGGTGCGGCCTCGCACCGGGGCGGCGCGGCGGCCGCCGGCGCCCTATCCACCGGCGCCCAAGCGCGATCTTTCAACGCGGCGGCGACGATTCATCCGGTTCCTCATGCTGGCCATGCTGATCATGATGGCGGCGGCGGTGACCGTGATCCTCTATTTCTTCCCTCCTCACTCGCACGTCGTCGGGGCGCTGACGTATCAGAATTTCAACTGGGTGGCCAACACAACCGATGGGGATGAATTTGAATCCGCCCAGAAGCGCCTGCTCGAAGCGGATCAGACGCGCCTTCAAGCGCGCGACCTGTTGATGCAACAGCATCCGTCGACCCCGGCCGGTTTTTTGGGCAGTCCCGTGCAATACCAGCACGTGGCGGCCAGCGAAACGCTGAGCGCCGCGCGCGGGATGACGGCGCAAACAACGATGAAGTTGGACGCCGACGGGATCGACGAAGAGGGAGATCGGCAGCGCATGGCGGCGCTGTTGGCATCCATGATCAAGGCTAACGCCCCCGTGCTGGATGATAATCGCCGGGCGCGCGACGCGGCGGATCGGGCCCGAAGCGATGCCAATGACGCGTCGCAGATATTAACTAATCTCAAATCGAACCTGGCGGCGCAAAAGCACGTGGCGGACCGGCGCCCGACGCCGGACGAGTTCGCGGCGGCGAGCACGCGACGGCTGGCACTCCAGGAAGCAAACCGAGTGGCCGAAGATGCGGTCGTCGCCGACCGAGCAGTGCTCGCGCGTCTCCAGATGGGACTGCCGGGCGACGCGCTGGAGGCCATGCTGGCGTCAACGCGGCCGGATGTTCCCAACGATCCGGCGCTGGCGCAGTTGCGGCAGGAGATGGCGGACCTTTCGGCAAAATTGGATGCGGCACGAGCTTCCCAGGCGGCAGGCGCGGTGGAGACGCGCACGGCAATGGAAAATGCCCTTAAAGAATTCAACGATGCGATTCAAAAAGCCCAGACGCTCAGCAGCGCGGAGGGGATGGCCAAGTTCATGCAGCGGATGCGGGATTCGCAACCTGAAGCGCGCAATCTGGTGACGAAGCTCATCGCCGATGGTGAAGACCTGGCGCGCGAGCTTGAGAACGCGCGACGGGCGGAGGAAGACCTGATCCAGACGCGTCTGCATGACAAGTGGGCGGCGGATCCGGCACTGCAGGAATTGATCGCCAAGCGCGACAGCGCGGATCATCGTTACAATGCGGCCGTGGGAGAAGGAGTCAAGGATGATTCGTCGCTGGACGCGCTGAAGCGGCAAGTCAGCGACCTGAACGACCAGATCAAAGTCCGCCAGGGGGAATTGACCGTCGATCCCAGGGACGTGACGGTTTCCGACGAACAAACCAAGACGATCGAGGCGCTGCAAGCCAAAGCGCGGAAAGACGAGAAAGAGATCGGAGAAGTTCTGAATCCGCTGTCGCAGGACCTCAAGACGCTGGCCCCGGTGGTGGCGGGCTTGCCCAAGGAGCAGCAGGATTTGGCGCAGGAATTGGCGGATCGAATTTCCGATCTGGCCGACGCGCCCCAACATTACGCGGCGACGGTCACTGGAGGAGAACAGGCTCCCTCGGCGAAAGTGGTGTCGCTGCAACAGCAAATCGCGCAAATACAGGCGAATTACAATCAAAAGCAGCAGGAGCTTTCGCGGCAGTCGCCGGGCACGCAAAACCCAGCCCACGCGGCCGAACTCGCCGCCGCCCAAAAGAAACTCGAAGCGGACAAAAAAGCCCAGGACCAGGCCAAGCACGCCTATGACGCGGCTCGGGACGATTACGAAGAGCAGGACATCCGCAATCAAATCGCGCAGACGGCGGACGCGAAAATAGAGGAGTTGAACGGAGAGATCGATTCGCGCTCGAAGCTGCTGGAGATCGCGCTGCACGACCGGGACCAGAAACAGGCGCGGGCCGACCGCTCGTTCGACATCAAGTCTCTGGGCGACGAGGACATCACCAGCGCGGCCTCGGACCCGCGGCGGGATTATTGCCTGTACTCAATTGCCGGGCTGGCGGTGACGTTTGCGGTATGGACGCTGATCGCCACGCGCGCGGAATCATCGCGCCGCCGGAGCGGGGCGCTCTTCGTACCGCCGGACGGTTTGACGGCGCGGGAGGGAGAATTACTGGACCCGAGGGATCTGAGCCAATTGCAACGGGGGGAGTTGGAAGAGGATGACGATCAGGAAACGGCGATGGCGTAGGAGCACGAAGTGACGCGCCCCGCGCGCGGCGGGGAAACGGGGTTCTGTTCGCATCAGGGATTTTTCCGGTCATGATTCGCCATGAGCCTCTTTGACGTCATTGCAATTCTCCTGACGCTGACGGCACTGTTCAGCTATTTGAATCATCGATTCTTGCGGCTGCACCCGAGCATCGGTGTGATGCTGATCGCGCTGATCGTGTCGCTGGCGACAATCGTGCTGGACCGGCTGGGGATCGGGATGGGCATTCGCGGCCGGGCGGGGGAATTTCTGGGTCATATCGAGTTTGGGGAGGCGCTGCTCAACTGGATGCTGGGGTTCCTCCTGTTTGCCGGCGCGCTGACGGTGGACATCAACGAGTTGTCCCGGCAATGGGGAATCACATCGGCGCTGGCGATCGCGGGGACGATCCTTTCCATGTTCATCGTGGGCGCGCTGGCGTGGTGGGGGATGAAATGGATCCACATCGAGCTGCCGTTGGCGTATTGCCTGCTGTTCGGCGCGCTGATCTCGCCGACTGATCCGGTGGCGGTGGTAAGCGTGATGCGGCGAACCGGAGCGCCCAAAAACATCGAGACCATCGTGTCCGCGGAGTCCCTGCTCAATGACGGGATCGGCGTGGTGCTGTTCCTGGCGATGCTGGACGTGACGCACAATGGGCACACGCCATCGGTGGCGTGGATCGCGCGGGTGCTGGTGCAGCAGGCGTGCGGCGGGCTGGGTCTGGGGTTTGTGTCGGGGCTGATTTTGTACCGCCTGCTGCGGCGGGCACACAGTTTTCAGATGGAAGTCTTGCTGACGCTGACCTTCGTGATGGGAACATACTCCCTGGCCAATACGCTGAGGATGTCAGGGCCGCTGGCCATGGTGGTCGCGGGACTGATGATCGGCAATCGGGGGACGCTATTGAACATGCCCAAAGAGGTAACGGATGATCTGGATCACTTCTGGGAGCTAGTCGAGGAAATATTGAACGCGATTTTGTTCGTGCTGATCGGGCTGGAGGTGCTGGTGATGCCGTTTACTCCGCACTATTTGTTGGCGGCGCTGCTGTGCATCCCCGCGGCTCTGCTGGCGCGGTGGCTGAGCGTGACGGGGCTCGTGAGAACGATGGCGCTTCGGCGGGAGATCGTGAGAACAATAGCCCCGCAGCCAGCGCCCGGCGAGGCGAGAGTTGGGACGGTCGTCGTGCGGAGGGATTTCAGCCGGGCGATGGTTTGGATTCTGAACTGGGGAGGGCTGCGCGGGGGGCTGGCCGTGGCGATGGCGCTGTCGATCCCGCCGAGCCGTTATCGCGATCTGATCGTGGTGATTACCTATGGGGTGGTGACGTTTTCGATTCTGGTGCAGGGGACGACGATTCATGGGTTGGTGAAGCGGTGGTTTTCAGACAAAGCCGCTTGATCGATGCGCGAATTTGCGCGTCCGATAAGCGGGAGCCGGGGGTTTGGGCTCAGGCGCGGCAGCGATTGGCAAGGTTGGGTGGGGGTTCGGTCGATACGGTACGCTGTCGATGCTTGATTCGCGCGAACTATTTCGACCGCTGGACCCGCGGATGCTCCGCAAACGTCTGTGGAAGACCGGCGGGCTGCTGGTCATCTTCGTCCTGACGTTTATCGTCGTGAATCTGTTTCTGCCGGCGGGCAAGGCCGTCACCCGGCACGATCTGGGGCTGGATTTTCTGGCTTTTTATTACGGAGGGACGTGCGCGCGGACCGGGCATTTTGAAAATATTTACAACCTGGAAGCGACCAAGCAGTTCGATCGCGAGGTAAGCAAGCGCGAGGGGCTACATCTGGATAATGGGTTTGGGCCGTTCTGGAATCCGCCGTTCGCGGCGTGGATCTTTGCGCCGTTGTCGGCGCTGCCATACCACGAAGCGCTGGATTGGTGGTGGGGGATCGGTTTTGCGTGTCTGGGTGCTTCGCTGGCGCTGATGTGTGGAATGGTGGGGGGTGGGTGGAAGACGTGGGGGCTGGTGCCGCTGGCTGTCATGACATCGATGCCGTTCTTCCAGGCGTTCAGCCATGGGCAGAATTCATTTTTGTCGCTGCTATTGCTGACAATCACGGTCGTGCTGTGGCGGGCGGGAAAACCGCTGGCGGCGGGGCTGGTCTGCGGGCTGCTCTTTTACAAACCGCAACTCGGCGCGGTAGTCGCGATTGTGTTGTGCGTCAGCCAAGGCAGGCGTGCCATGCTGGGAGTGGGGATCACGCTGGCGGGTTTGCTGCTGGTGACGCTGGCCACGATGCCGGGAACGCTGACGACGTTTTTATTTGATATGCCGGTGAATCTGCGCCGGATGCAGGAGAGCCATAGCGATTACATCTGGGAACGACATGTGACGCTGCGTACGTTCTGGCGCATCCTGATCCAGGGATGGAGCCCCGGGCGGGACCGGATCGGGGTCCTGATCGGGTGGGGCCTTTGCGAATTCGCGCTGCTGATCGCACTGGGAGCAGTGGTGATTCGCTCGCTACGGCCGGGAATGACCCAGCGGCGGAAAGATCGAATGATCGCCGCGACGATCGTTGCCATGCCGCTGCTGATGCCGTTTTATTTTGATTACGATCTGCTACTTTTGAGCGTCGCCGCCGTGTTGTATGTGGTGGATCGGCGGCGCGACGCGGCGCTGGCGTCTCCCGAACGCTGGGTCGTGCGCATGTGGGTGGCGCTATTTTTCGTGCTGGAGATCGCGACGATGATTTCGCAGCATACGCGCATGCAGCCGGTGGCGCCATTCCTGGTTGGCCTCGCGGTGGAGTTAATCCGTCGCGCGTTGAAAGAGCCCGCGGATACCGCCCATGCGTCTGATCCGCTGCCGAGCGCTTCCATCGCCCTCGCCGCTTAACTCGTCCGCTTAAATAGGTATAGTCTGGACGTGTCTGCCACCGCGAATCTTCGGCGGGATATTGTGTCGGCGTACCTGGTGACGGGGAGCCGGCTGCTGGCGTACTTCGTCGTCATTGGAGCGGTGGCGCGCGTCGCGGGGAAAGACGGCTTCGCGCTGCTGGGACTCGTGCAACTCAGCGTGGGGATCCTGGAATATGCGGCGATCGGTTTGACGCCGGCGATTATCCGGCTGACCGCAGAGGCGATCCGCGCCCATCTGGGCGTAACCAAGACAGCCGGGACCATTCAAGTCGCGCCGCTGATTCCGACGGTCAGGGCCGTCTATGCCAACGGCTTTGCAATGGCGCTGCTGACGACTGGTATTGGAGCAGTCGTGGCGCTGGTATTTATGCCGGTCATCAATTCGCTGGATGCGAACAAGGATTCGAACAATGTCCTGTTGGAGCTTTCGGCGATGGTGGCCGCCGGAACGCTGATCCGGATGATCAGCGACGCGCCCGGCGCGGTGCTTCAGACGCGCGGGAAAATTTTCCTCGATAATATTCTCCTGACCCTCCACGAGTGCGTCTGGATGGTCGGGACGGTGATCGGAATCCGCTTCCTGCATTTGCCATGGCAGAGAGCCACGGGATTTGCGCTGATGACCGGCTCGTGCCTGCTGCTGATGATGCGGACGTTGATGTCGCATCGCCACGGCAGCGGCGTCTTTCACGCCTGGTGGAAACAGGTCGATCGTCCGACAATCCGTCGGCTGTTGGTTTTCGGCGGAATGGTCGTGGCGGCGCAGATGGCCGATTATCTCTACGCGCCGACCGACAATGCGATCATCACCGATTTGCTCGGATGGAAAGTTGTGGGGGATTACGGGCCGGCGGTGCAAATCGACGGAGGCATGCTGCTGGTGGCATCGGCGCTGGCCTCGGTCCTGCTGCCGCGGACGGCCCTGGCCCATGCGAGCGGCGACGGCAGGGCGGTGAGGCAGTATTACATATACGGCACGCTGACGACCACGGCCATTTTGCTCGTGGCGGCGCCGATCATCTGCCTGATCTCGCCCTGGCTTTTCAAATTGTGGCTGGACCATCCGTTCTCCGCGACGGTGGCGATCCTGCCGTACATGATGATTCATACGGTGATCGGCGGGAGCAGTGCGGTGGGGCGGTCGATCCTGCTGGCGATCGGAAAGGTCAGGCCGTTTACAATTTCGGTGGTGGTGGCGGGGGTCGTCAACGTGATTTGCAGCTATTGCTTCGTGCGATTTTTGCACCTGGGGCTCCGGGGGATTGTGCTGGGGACGATCGTGGCCGTGACGGGACGGTGCGCGATCTGGCTGCCGTGGTACACGTGGAAGGTCTTGAAAGAAATGCATCCCGTGGAAGAAGATGCGATGTTGGTGTAATTCACTTTTCCGATATCAGATCAAACAATCAATGCCGCTTCGGCAACAAGGCCAGGACCAAAAGCCAGCGTCACGCATGGCTTGGGCGCGCGCTGCTGCCGGAGACGATCCAGGATAAACAGGACGGTGGGAGAGGACATGTTGCCATGGGCGGCCAGGACATCGCGTGAGGTTTGCAGGACGCCGGCGGGGAGGTGGAGGCTGATGGCGACGGCATCGAGGATGCTGGGCCCGCCGGGATGGACGGCCCAGGAGCCGATATCCGAGACGGATAGATTCTGGCTGGCAAGCCAGTTCTGGACCCAAGGGGATAAGTGCGATTCGATGAGATCGGGAACCCGATCCGAAAGGGTCATTTCAAAGCCGTGGTTGCCGATCCGCCAGGACATATCCTGCGCGGAATCGGGAAGGAGAAATGAAGCACAATCCTTGAGAGTCCAGTCGTCGGAGCTGCCGCGGGTATCGGGCAGCGCGACCATGGCCGAAGCGCCGTCCGAGAAGAGCGCGTTGGCGATGGCGGTTTCGGGGCGGCCACCATATTGAAGATGAAGTGAGCAGAGCTCCGCGGCGCAGATCAGGATGCGCGACTGGGGATAACCTCGCGCTGTGCAAAGGGCCACGCGCATGGCGTTGAGCATTCCATGGCACCCCATGAAGCCGATGTTGGTCCGTGCGATCGAGCGCGGCATCCCCAACTGCTCGATGAGGGCAAAATCAAGCCCGGGCGAAAAAAAGCCAGTGCAGGAGACCGTGATCAGATGCGTGAGATCGGTGGGCCTGGTGCCCGATTGCTCCAGGGCCTGCTGAGACGCGCGCAGCCCCAGGGGAATGACTTCCCGGGCATAGATGCGCATCCGCTGATCGGTAGTCGGGCCGCCGTCGCACTCCTCCCGGATGGGGGCGTAAAAATCCTGGCTGGTTTCGGTTTCATCGAGCAGAACGGTGTGCCGGGTCTGAACCGTCGTCTTGCGATACAGAGCGCGAAGGGAACGCGTCTGCCGCTCGGTGAATCGCGCGAGCTGGCAGGCGTGCTCGAAGGCGGCGTCCTGGGTAAATGCGCCGGGGACGGCCGTTCCCAGGCCTTTGATCAAACAACTCATCTCAGGAGCCCTCCAGGATTTGGCTGCGCGAGTAAGGAAGATTGATCATACGGGTCACGGGCGTCGAAAGAGCCGGAAGCCGGCAGAGGCCGGCGACGCCGATGGCCGTGAGCCGGGGATGCCGTAGAGCCTGGGAGACGATGCGGCAAATCAATTGGCGGCGGCGAACCAGGCGATGTTGGATGGCGGTCCACTGATCAATGAATCGCTGCGACCACTGTTGTATTCCAGCGGCCGCCAGAGGCACGATGGCCCGGCCGCTGGCCAGCGCCCAGGCGATTCCCTCGCCAGTGAAAGGCTCGACGTAGCCGGCGGCATCACCCAGCACGAACAAACGATGGGCGGCGATCTGTCCGCGCGTGCGCGTGAGTGGCGGCGTTCCTTTCCAAGCGGCCGATTCCAAATCCAGCGGCGGAGTTAATCCGCCACGCTGGATGATTCGCCGGGCAGTCGCGCCGATGCCATCACGGTGCGTGGCGGCGGGATCAAGTGCCGCGGCGATGTGGAGCAACCCATCGGCGAAGCGGACGAGCCCCACGTATCCATCGAGCCCGCACGCCATGTAGACGGTTTCCCGATCGTAACCGCCATGAGGCCCGTTCAATGTCGTCGCGACGCCGATTCGCGCATCGGAACGAACGCGTAGAGAGGGGTCATGGCGTAAAAGTTGGCCGTGAAGGCCCTGCGCGACGAGGAGAACTTTTGCGCGGAGTTGCGATGAGCCGGCGGCAATCGTGCGGAATTCCCCAGAATCGGTCACTGATCGCGCTGAAGTTTCGGGCAGAAAAGCGACGCCGGAGGCGATGGCGCTTTTAACGAGATGCATATCCAGATCGGATCGGGAAATCGTGCGGCCCAAGGGCAGGGGGAGATCGGCGACGAATCCGCCGGCGGCCAGTCGCATCGATTTGAGCGGAACGGAGCCGACGTCCGGTGGAAGCGCCACGCCCGCGGATGCGAGAGTTTGCAGTGCGGCGGCGGAGGCGCAGCATCCACAGACTTTTTCGCGGGGAAAGGAGGATTTGTCGATCAGGAGGACGGATTTGCCCAGGCGAGCAATTTGGCACGCTGCCATTGCGCCGGCCGGACCGGCGCCGACGATCAGAGCGTCCCATATTTTGGGGGAGGCCTGATCCAGGGTAATGGTGGCTGGCAGGGAATGGTCTATGGCCGGCTCCAGGTCAGGAGGTAGCGATACGGGAATTGCATGCGGAGTGAAAAGCCGCTGAGGCCGGCCTGATTCGCCAGATCGGAGATTTCGGCCAGAGTATAGGCCCCGCGCACGGAGCGCGGGCCATCGACATGGACAATCCCAGAGCGCGAGAGCAGACGCGTGCCGACATACGCCAGCCCCAGAGCGATTGGCGTGCGCAGCAGATCGTTGATGATCACCAGATGTTTCGCGGCCTTGGCCATTTTTTGCAGCAGCATCACGACCTGCGGGCTGTCCAGATGATGCACGAACAATGACGTGGTAATCACGTCAAAACCATCGGGGAGATCGTTATTCAGAACGTCGGCCTGAAAAAACTCGACGTCAGCGCCGGCGCGCCCGGCGGCCTGTCGTGCGTGATCGATGGCGATGGGGCTGATGTCGCAGCCGTGGAATTGGATTTGAAGCCGATCGTTTTTTGCTTTGGCCCAGAGGCGGATCGGAATGTCGCCCCCGCCCGTGGCCAGATCGAGGACGCGCAAGGGAGCGGTTTTCATGGCAAGCCGCCGGATGGGCTTCCAGACGATCCTGACGCTGTCGCTCCAGCGATTGATGCGGGCCAAACCCTTCAAGGCGTCACGATGCCGCCCTGGATCGAGGGCGGGATCATCCATCAGCTCGGCCTGGCGGTTTCGCAGCATGAATGTTGAAAATCAGGACGCCCACTTGAACACCACTTTGACGTTCGTTGCGATAGTAGACTCACGCGCCGCCATGGTCCAATAGAAACGCTTGAAGGTCGTCAGGGAAATTGAGGTTGGTCCAGATAGATGGGTCCCACCCGGCAGGGGCGGATTCGACAGCAAATCGAGTATCTTCCGTGAGGGAATGGACGGAGAGTAGGCCGCGATCAATGCGGCTTTGGATGTGGAATGCACCGCTTTTTTGGCAAGCCAGAGGAAAAGGCTCAATTTGATTTTCCGGCCCGCGCAGCATCAGGCCGTCACAACCGCGACGCTGCAACGCTTGGATAACAAATTGCAAGTGCGGCGCGCGAAGCAGGGGCATATCGATCGTCAGAATGATGGCCATCGCGGTATCGATGTTCTGCAGGGCGGTGAGGACCCCGCGCAGAGGGCCCTGGCCCTCAACGGCGTCGGCGGCCCGGCGGCCAAATCGGGCGCCGCCGGGCGGATCGGGATCGGCGGATGAAGTAATCAGCAACGTCGGCCCGGGCCAGTCGATCTGTTCCAGTAGGTATTGGAGTATCGGACGGTTCTGGATGGTCAGGCGGGATTTGAGCATTCCCATGCGGTGGCCGCGGCCCCCGGCGAGAATCGCCAGTGATACCCGGGAAAAATCGACGTCCCCTATCATATTTGGGAGGATAAGATTCATCAGCGCGGCCGCAAGATCAAGCGGGCGGACAAAGCCGAGGATTTTCATGAGCACGTGTCGGAGCGACCGGGTTTTTCGATGGGAAGCGGGCGTATTGACCCAGCGAATCGACGAGTTGGCGCGGGAGGAGCCGCTGGAGATTCGCGTGCGCGGCCGTCCGATCAGCATCACCATGCGCACGCCCGGAAACGACGACGAGCTGGCGGCGGGATTTCTGCTGACCGAGGGGGTCATCCAATCGCGCCAGGATGTGCTGAAGATTCAGCCCTGCGAAGCCAATGAATTTGGAAATCGAATCGACGTCCTGCTGGCGCCGACGGTGGCGGTGGACCTGGAGCGGCTGACGCGGCACGTCTTTGCGGCATCAAGCTGCGGGCTGTGCGGCAAGGCGACGATCGATTCGATTCAGCGGCGGCTGGGGCCGATTCAAGGCGATTCGCCCGTGGTAACGGCATCCACCCTGGCGCGGTTTCCCGAAATAATGCGAAAGGCCCAGATCGCATTTGATAAAACCGGCGGCCTGCATGCCGCGGCGCTGTTTGACGAGAATGGAGAACTGCTGGTGCTGCGCGAGGACGTCGGCCGGCACAACACCGTGGACAAGATCGTGGGGCATGCGCTATTGAAGGGGTGGATTCCCCTGGGCCGGCACGTGCTCCTGGTGAGCGGGCGAACCTCTTTTGAGATTTTGCAGAAGTCGCTGGCGGCGGGCATCCCCATGGTGGCCGCGGTGTCAGCACCATCCAATCTGGCAGTCCAATTCGCGACGGAAAGCCGCCAGACGTTGATTGGATTTCTTCGCGGAGATCGGATGAATGTTTATGCCGGAGCACAGAGGGTGAAGTTTCAATGATGCGTACACTCGCCTATTTCGCGGCTCGATTGGGATGGGGATAAAACTTCACGCCTGGCTCGGTCATTTCGGGATGAAGGCACTCGAAATCTTTTTCGATCAGGATTTTGAGGCGGCGGCCACCACCGACGTCCTGTTCGGCGGTGATTTCGACGTCAGAACCGGCGGCCCAGTGGGCAACTGCCGTCTGGGGTAATTCAACGGCCAGAGTCTTGGAGTCGAATGTCACTTTCGCCGCCGCGATGGGGCGGCTGTGGAGACCGTAAACAAAATCCACATTCGGGGTAATCGAGATGGACTCGCTGAGACTGCCTCTTTGATGCAGTTGCTCGACTTCCCCGGGACTCAGGCGAAATCGGATCGAATTGCGGTACAAACGAAGCTTCATGGCCGCATCCGATCATATCGCGCGCAACGCGAAAGGCTCAAGCCGGATTCGAAGCGGCTGGCCTATTTCACCAGGGTTTCGAGTTGGCCATGGCGCGCAAGCATGAATTCCTCGGCTTGCTGCGGTGGCAGCGGCTTGGAGAAGAGGTACCCCTGCACGAAGTCACAGTCCAAGGCACAGAGCATCGCAACGTGCTCGGCGGTTTCGACGCCTTCAGCAACCACTTTCATCCCCAGATTGTGGGCAAGCTGGATGATCGCATTGATCACGGCCGCGTAGTCGCGCCGCTGACTGACGTTGTGAACGAAGGAGCGGTCGATCTTGAGCACGTTCAGGGGAAGCTTGTGCAGATAGCTCAGCGAGGAATATCCGGTGCCGAAGTCGTCCATGTGGAGGCCTACGCCCAGAGCCTTGAGCTCATTGAGGATTTGCAGGCTCTCATCGGGCCGGTCCATCACGATGCTCTCAGTAAGCTCCAGTTGGAGCTTGTCGGCGGGAAGGTCGTGCTGCCGCAGCGCGTCGGAAACGATGCCGGAAAATTTGGAGCTGAGCAATTGCCGGCGGGAACAGTTGACGCTCATCGTTAGCTCGGCCGCCGCGGGAATCCGCTGGCGCCAATCCTGCAACTGCGCGATCGCCTGTTCGAGAACCCACTGACCAATGGGAAGAATCAGATCCAGCTCCTCGGCAATCGGAATGAATTCCACCGGCGGAATAAATCCGCGCTCCGGGTGTTTCCAACGAAGCAGCGCCTCAAAGCCGATGGGCTGGGCATCTTCCAGCGACATCAGCGGCTGATAATGAAGCTGAAACTGTTTCAGCGCCAAAGCGCGACGAAGATCGTTTTCCACGCCGAGGCGAACGACGGCGGTCTGGTGCATTTCCGCGCTGAAAACCACGTAACGGGCACGACCCAACGACTTGGCTTGATACATCGCATTGTCGGCGTCGCGCAGGATTTCCTCGCCCCGTTGATAAGTCGGCCCACTGACGGCGATGCCGATGCTCGCGGTGCTGTGCGCGTCGTGGCCGCTCAAGTTGTAGCAGGGGGCTAGGGCAACGGTGAGTTTTTCGGCCAAAGTGATGGAATCCTCGACGCTCTTGATTCCCGGCTGAAGAATGACGAATTCGTCACCGCCGAGGCGCGCCGAGACGCAGTTGCCATCGGTGCAGTCATCCGCGCCGCCTTGTCCCAGCATGTTGCGAAGGCGCTGGGCGATTTGAATCAACAATTCGTCGCCGGCCTGATGGCCCAAGCTGTCGTTGATCGTCTTGAATCGGTCAAAATCCAGAAAGAGAACGCCGAATTTGAAATCGGGCGTTGCCTGGGTTTTGGCCATCAGCTTTTTGAGCAAATCATTGAGACAGGAACGATTGGGCAACCCGGTAAGCTTGTCCGTCAGGGCCAGCAGGCGAAGCTCCGTGGTGCGGTCGTGAACCATCTTCTCGAGCTCTTCCTGCTTGATACTGGCCTGGCGCTTGAGTTTCCACTTTTCCGACAGCGCCGTGGCGAGCTGGCACACCTCCATGGGATCGAACGGCTTTTTCAGGATGAGCAGGCGGTCGGTGGTGCCGAGCTTGTCAATGATCTGGTTCCACGAGTAATCGGTGTAGGCGGTGCAGATGACGACCTGAAGATCGGGATCGGCGTTCCAGAGGTGCTGAATGGTTTCTACGCCGTCCCAGCCGGGAGGCATTCGCATATCGACAAAGGCCAGGGCGTAAGGGTTGCCGTCCTTGATGGCCTGGGCAACCTTTTTCTCCCCTTCCTGCCCCTGCATGGCAGACTCGACGTCAAACGACGGGGACGCGGAAGACAGGCTGGCGGGACTGTCGAACAGCATCGACGCTGCCGCCGCAAGCCGCTCCGTCGGGGACGATTGCTGAAGCGTCTTGCGGAAATCGACGTGGATCGCTTCGTTGTCGTCGACGACGAGGATTCGATGCCGGTTGGGTTTGGCGTTCATGCGAGTACAGCCTCCAGTTCAGCGGGCAATTCGAGGGTAAAGGTCGCGCCGGCGCCCGGCCCGTTGCTGCTTGCCGTCAGGGAACCGCCCAATTGCCTAGCGGTGTTGGCGGAAGAATGCAGGCCAAAGCCGTGACCATTTTTCTTGGTGGTGAATCCGTGGTTGAAGATGCGGTTGAGGTTTTCAGGCGTGATCCCGACGCCGTTGTCAGTCAAGTGCAGCCGCACCCAGACGCGCCCGTCGCGCTCCAGCGATTCGGTTCGCACGCTCAGGCTCTTCTCGGAATTGCCGGTGCCCATCACGGCGTGCTTGGCGTTGCTGACCAGATTGATCAGGATTTGCAGGACCGCATGCTTGTCGTGGACGACGTTTCCCGTGAATCCCAACTCGCGGATGGTGCGAATGGGGCTGCCTTCGAGGGCAACCATGTTGACGCGGAGGGCGTCTTCAATGAGGTCGACGATGGCGACCGGCCCGGTCACGTGAGTGGGGCGCGCGTGCGTCTGTTGCACGTGCACGATCTGCTTGATGTGATCCACGTTCTTGGCCAGGGAGGTCATCTCGTCAATCAGCGACTGTTGCTCGGTGTTGAGCACTTCGGAAACGGCCGACAGGAAATCGGGAATCAGCTTTCCGCGCTGATCGCGCGTGAGATAGTTGGCCAGGTCCTGTTTGTGGTCGGCAATCAATTGGACGGCGCGAGTCAGGTCCTTGATGGCGGATTTCTGGAGTTTCCCGGTGGCCATGCTGACCGAGACGTTGACGCTGTTGAGGACGTTGCCGACGTTGTGAATGACGGAGGTGGCGATTTCCGCCATCCCGGCTTTGCGCGAGGTATCCAGAAGTTTCTCATGAGCCGCCTTCAGCTCGGCCTCGGCATGTTTGCGGCTGCTAATGTCCTCCAGGGTGCCGACCATGCCCAGGATTTCCCCGCTTTCAGCTCGAATCGTGGTGGTCCGGGCCGATACCCATCGGCTTTCTCCGGCAGGCGTCTGGAAACCGACTTCGGCGCGGAATTCCTGTCCCGTGGAGATCGCCTGATCCCATTGAGCGCGGACATCGACGGCGTCCTGAATGAAAAGCCCGTTTTGCCATTTGTCGCCCAGGCTTTGCTGGACGGAGAGGCCGGTGATCGCCTCCCACTGGGGATTGGCATACAGGATGCCACCCTTGGCGTCGCATTCGAAAATCCCAATCGGCGAGGACGCGCTGAGCGTGCGGAAACGCCGCTCGCTGGATTGCAGGTCGGCATGGGCCACCGCCAGTTCATTGGCGGCGATTTGCTCCTTGGCCATCAGGTCTTGCATGATCTGCCGGCCTTTTTCCGCTTCGATGCGGGCCTCCTCAATGGCGGCAACCTGGCTGTTGATTCCGCGCGAGATTAACCCGGCGAGCCAGAGGAACAGCAGGGAGCAGCCGCCCCCCAGAATCCACATCCGCCGCCAGGCATCGGTCAATCCGTGCTCCAATTGCTGGGTGAGAGCAACGGTGCGAACCTGTGCCGATTGAGTGAAAGCGGCGTTGTCGGCTTCAATTTCCTGAAAGAGAGAGGCTCCTTCGCTTTTGAGCGTATCGCGATCGCGTCGCAATTGTAGGGCGTCCCGGCGAAGCGTGAACAATCCGCCCAGGCCCGGCTGGATATCCTGATGTGCTTCGTCCTTGGTGTATCCTTTGCCAAAGAGCGCCACTTTGAGGTCTTCGATCGATTGTCGAGTGAGTGCGCTGGAAGTCTTGGAGCCGTCAGATTCGGAGCTGAAGGCGTCCATCGACCGGCTGAGTTGGTCGAGAACCGGCTGCAGCTGGTTGTGCTTGATGTCGGCAAGACTGTCGAATTGCTCGGCGCCCCCCAGCAACTCCACCAGGCGGGCCAATTCGGCGAGTTGGTCTTTCACGTCGCTGGATTCCTGACTTTGCCGATGCGCCTGCTCGCGTAGGATTTCGGCCGCCTGACGATTGGCCTCGTCGCTATTCGCCTGTTTCCACCGGCGATATTTCTGCGCCTCCGCAAGGCGGCGTTCTCCTTCGGCCGCATCGACCTGGCCGCGGAGCTGGGCGATCATCGCGCGGATAACTTTCATTGTCCGCTCGTTGCGAATGTCAAACCAAACCAGATCGTAATTGCCGCGCCAAGTGGAGGCGCGCAGATTGAAGTTATCCAAGCGCGAAACAGCCTCCCCAAGGCGCTTCAGGGGCGCCTGCACGGTGGGGTCGGGATTGGATTGAAATTGCGACCGCACAAACTGCGAAAGGTCCGAAATGGGATCGGAGGAAGTCGATAGCTTGGCATTTTCGTCAAACGTCGCGTCGATCTGCGCCCAGCTTTCCCCCGTGAGGCGACGAAGCTGGTCGGAGGCACGGTTCAATTGATCCATTTCGACCGTCGCCTGAGCACGCTGACTACGGACTTGGGTCAGCGTCCAGCCGATCAGGCCCAGCATGATTCCCACCACCAGCAGTCCCGTGCAGGTGAGAATCAAAAAAAGCCATAGGATACGGCGGCCTTGCTTGGGGCGGTTCATGGTTGAGGATCCTTCTGGAGAAGGTTTCCAAGCTCTTTCCAGTCAAACTGAACAAACGATCCATTTCGCAGAATAGTGGGCCAGACCTGGTGGCAGGCTTGATGGTCGCGCGGGCCATAATGCAGCCTGACGCCCAGGCCCAGATTGAAATCGCCGAGCGATTCCAAAGCATCAATTATTTTTTCGCGGGTGGGAACGTCCTGGACGCGCGAGAGACCGGCGATGAAAACCCGAGCGGCAATATATCCTTCGAGCGAGCCAAACCCTGGCTTGGCGGCAGGATCGAGCGCGGCCAGATCGGCCTGATACTCACGCACGATCGGCAGCTCGGTCGCCAGCGGGTGCGGCACGACCTGCGTCACGACGACGTTCACCGGCAGATCGCCCAGCTGTTCCGCCAGGGAATTGCTCCCCACGAACGATACATTCAAAAAGAGCGATTTGAGCCCCGCGTCATGTGCCAGACGGATAAATTTCGCGCACGGTTTATAGGCCCCGACCATAATGATCGCCTTGGGTTCGCGGTCGGCGTAAAGGAGAGTCGCTAGAGCATTCTCGACGGCCGTAGTGTTCCGTTCATAACGGACGTGGATGACCTGTTTCTCATCGGTCAAGCCATGCCGCTTGAGGGCCTGAATTCCTCCGGCGAAACCGGCGTCGCCATATCCGTCGCGCTGCGTGAAGAAGGCGATGTCCTGCGGCCGAAGATTGTGGCTGTCAAAGAGCGCGTCGATCATGGCACCGGTTTCCTCGGCATAGCTCGCTCGATAATTGATCACGTAGCGATCGGGTGGATTGCGCCGCAGAACTCCCGCGCCGGTGTAGGCCGCGAAGAACGGGACCTTTTGCTCGAGAGCGATCGGAACGGCGGCGACTGCCGTCGGAGTACCGACATTGCCGATGATTGCCAGCACTTGGTCCTTTTCGATCAGTTGCCGCATGTTCGGCGCGGCCATTGCCGGCTCATAGCTGTCGTCGAGTGCGATCAGGCGAAGGGATTGTCCGTTGACGCCGCCCGCGCGATTGGCACGTTCCAAGCCGGCGAGGACTCCTTGGCGCATGTCTTTACCGAGATTGGCCGCGGGGCCGCTCAGGGCCGTGGACATGCCCAAAACAATCTCCGGCCGAGTCGCGGGCGTTTGCGCTGCCGTCGGAGATGCTAAGCAAGCAAAGAGCGCCGTGATGATCAAGCCTTTGAAAATGGCGTTCATTTAATTTCCGTCCGCTTATGGCGGACATGCAATAGGGACTTCCCCTCTCGAACAGGTGTCAATGCTTATGCCAGAATCTGACCGTCTCCAGCAAACTGCTGACAATCGTCAATATCGTTAAATTCACTAACGTGGTTTACGACATAATGCGGGAAATGACCCTATAACCCTCGATGCTTGCGGCAGGTCCGTTAATTCCGCATCATTTCGCTAATGGAATGGACGAGTTCAACGCGTGAGACGCTTCGCGCGGCCGTGGATCGCATAATTCCGTCCGACGAGTTCAGCGGCGCGTGGGATGCCGGGATCGGCGAGTTTATTCAGCAAATACTTCGCACGGATTTGCACGACGCGGCGGTCGGTTTCCTTGAGGGATTGGCGGGGCTGGACGCCGAGGCAATGGCGACCGCGGATAAATCGTTCGCCTCATTGAGCCCGTCGCAACAAGACGCGATTTTGACAGCCGTACAGAGTGGGCAAGTGCGGACACGTTGGGAGACGCCGCCAAGGGAATTTTTCACGCTGCTGATGAACCTGACGGCCGACGGTTTTTACGGCGATCCGGCCAATGGGGGAAATCGGGGTATGGTTTCCTGGAAAATGGTCGGTTACCAACCCAAGGGGCAGACGCCCTGAAGGGCAAGCGTTGATGGTCGATTCGAGTTTTGATGTCATCATCGTTGGAGCGGGAGCGGGAGGCGGGACCGCGGCCGCGCTCCTAGCCGAAGCCGGCCTGCGCGTTTTACTGTTGGAACGTGGGAAAAAAGTCGTTTGGCCCGATGTCTCCCGTGATCATCTGCGCAATCAGCGTTTTGCTCGATATGGGCACAACGCCGGCCCGGAGATCGACGGCAATCCCCGCGTCTTCGTCGATCCCGCCGGAAATGAGCGGATTGTTCGACCGTTTGAAGGGTCCTATTCAAACAATGCCGCGGCCGTGGGAGGCGGAACTCTGGTTTACGGCGCGCAAGCTTGGCGATTCATGCCGCAGGATTTCCGGATGGCCAGCACGTACGGCGTGCCGGCCGGAAGTTCGCTGTCGGACTGGCCGATTTCCTACCAGGACCTTGAGCCAGATTATGAAAAAGCCGAGTGGCAGATCGGAGTCAGCGGCGACAGCGCTTCGTCGGCATCTCCCCGAAAGCGCGAATATCCAATGCCCCCTTTGCCGGACACGATTCAGCGCCGAATGCTCCGCGAAGCCGCGCAGCGGCTTGGTTGGTCGTCCCTATGCCCTCCTATGGCAATCAACTCGACGCTCTACAACGGCCGGCCGCCATGCGCCAAATGCGGAAGCTGCGTGGGATTCGCCTGTCCCAGCGACAGCAAGAACGGAACTCAAAATACGATGATCCCCCGGGCGCTGAGGACCGGCGCCTGCACGCTGATTTCCGAGGCGATGGCGCAGCGAATCGACACCGACGATCGAGGCAACGTCATTGGCGTGACGCTTTTCACCAGTGAAGGCGGCATTCCCCAGCGCATCTCGGCTCGCGGCCGGTTCGTCGTCGTCTCCTGCGGCGCCATCGAGTCGGCTCGCTTGCTCCTCAATTCCGCTTCGTCGCATCATCCGCACGGGCTGGGAAACGAGTCTGACCAGGTCGGTCGCCATCTTCAGGGGCATTACTACCCCGGCGCGATCGGATTTTTCGCGGAGAAGACGTACGATGGCAACGGCCCGGGCGTTTCGATCGCGACCTGTCAATTTAATCACGGCAACCCCGGCGTCATCGGCGGAGCGATGCTCGCCAACGAATTTATCAAATTACCGATCCATTTCTGGCACACCTCCTGGCCGCCCAATGTTCCGCGATGGGGATTAGCCGCCAAGCATTTCATGCGCGACAACTACATGCGCTGTATTCACATCCAGGGTCCGGTTCAGGAAATCCCCAGCCCCGAATCGCGTGTCATGATCGATCCCAAAGTGCGCGACCGATGGGACATTCCGGTCGTCCGACTTTCAGGCACCGCGCATCCGGAAACCGCTCGCACTGCCCTGTATATGCGCGACAAAGTCGAGCAATGGCTCAAAAGCGCCGGCGCTATCCATATTCACAGCGGAGGCGTCGGCCTGTATCTCAGCGGCGGCCAACATCAGGCGGGCACTTGCCGAATGGGAAATGATCCCAAAACCTCTGTCACTGATCCTTGGGGCCGCGCTCACGCGCACGACAACCTGTATGTCATTGATGGTTCGCTGCATGTCACCAACGGCGGATTCAATCCCGTGCTCACCATCTTCGCACTGGCATTTCGATGCGCACAGGGGATGATCAAACGGCTGTGAGCGACCCGCAGCCCAGGCCAAACGACGCGCCCGCCCGCCGAGGCAATATCATCTCGATTTTCGTCTGTGCGGCGCTATTGGGGGTGTTTGGGTTGACGTCGATCAGAGCAGCAGCGGATAAATCACCCACCTATGATGAAACTTTGCATCTCGTCGCCGCGTGGATTCAAACTCATCACGGTGATTTTCGATGCGATCCGGAAGACCCGGCCCTGTGGAAGTACTACGCCGTCATCGGAACTTCGCCCGCGGACTTGCGAATCAATCCGCGTTCCCCCTTCTACGATCAAATGCTCCGTGACTACACGGCCCAGTGGAGCGCCGCCAAGGAAATCCTCTATCAAATCCCGGGCAATGATCCGGATCGCCA
>CAZCKE010000017.1:0-20316 GCA_964499005.1 uncultured Tepidisphaeraceae bacterium | reverse complement strand
CCACATGTATAAATCCTGCATCGCTTTGCCACGAACGTACTGCTTCTCCGACTGCACATCCTTTTCAATCTGCGCCAATTTGGAATTCGAATCCGCCATTCAAACCCCCGACGTTCTGCAACCAATAACCAGGAACAAGGAACCAAGAACAAAAGACCAACAACCACGGACTAATAATGCCCCGGCGGCAACGGAAACAGCAAGTCATGCCCGAAGCTCAATATAAAAACTCCGCACCCCAAACACCCCACGATCAAGCCCACCCACGGCCACGGCCCATGCACCATGCTCATCGCCATGATTCCAATCCCGCTCACCAGCCCCGCCACCGGCAGAATCAGGCAGATGATATCCAGGAGCACCTCTCTTGCCCGCTCCTGCTCCGGCGGCACCTGCTTGGGCGGCATGTCCCCCACCATGAACAAGTACCCAAAAAACAACACCAGCAGCAGCGCGATCTCCACGCCCACCGCCGCCAGAGGCACAAAAGGGATCAGACGCATCTTGTTCCTCCCGTACACCGGGACCGGCGACCCCAAGACCAGCGGCGGCGGCCTCGGCGGCACTGGTGCCCCTCGCTTCTTACCTTGGGATTCGCCAGAAGAATTCATATCACTCGCTATACTGAACCCCTCGGCGACGCTATTGTATTATCCCCTCTTTCGGTACACCGGGGGAGGGCTAGAAAGGGGGCGATTGATCCTATCACAATCGAGCCAAATATTTCTCAATCTCCCGCGCGAACTGTAAAATCGCGTTCGCATCATCTTACGAACCAAAAAACAAATGAAATCCCTTAACCCCGCGATCCAGCTCATCAAAATCCCCGTCACCGATTTCGCCCGTGCCCGCGCCTTCTACCGCGACACGCTCGGCCTCGAAGAGGAATTCGCCGTCGAGGCCTACGGCTGGGCCCAATACAAAACCGGCTCACTTCCCTTATGCATTTATGCCGTCGGAATGGGCGGCGGCGACGGCAAACCCGGCGGCGAAACCAACTTTCATCTCACCGTCGACGACGCTAAAAAAGCCTACGCAATCCTCCAACAACGCGGCGCCAAACTCCCCTGCGAACTGGTCTCCTCCAACGATGGCGGCTCCTTCTTCATGGTCGCCGACCCCGACGGCAACACTTTCAAAATCATGCAACGCGCTTAATCCCCGTCTCGTTCATTCCGCATCTGCTTCACGATCTGCTCTGCCGCCTCGTCAATCCACTCCACCTTTTCTTTTTCCTTCGGCCGCCCCGCCGACACCGCCCTGGCCTGCTTCAAAATCGCCAACCCCTCTTCCCCTCCCAGCGTCACGATCCCATCCAGCGCATCCTGCCAAACCGTATCCGCGTGATCCGCCAGCGCAATCGCCAGCGTCGGCAACGCGCTGCGATCCCTGAATTGCCAGATCGCTCTCACGAGTTTCGCGCGGCGCTCGCTGGCTCTCTCTTTTTCAAATGCCGCCACGAAATACGGCAGCGCATCGACACCATAGAAACTCGGATCATGATCTCGCCACCCGGGATCATCCACCCGATCCAGAAACCGCCGACGAATGGTCTGCTCCAGTTCGTTTACGAAAGGAAGTCCCGCCTCCCCAAACGCCCTCTCCCAAATCCTCCGAAACACCTTCGGCGGCAAATCAATCGCCTCCCCTGCCGACACCACCTTCCGAAACCCAATCTCAAACTCCGGCTTCCATTCCAGCAGCTTTACCTTCACCCAAAAGATCGCCCGGACCAACACCAACCCCTTCTCTGTCCCTTCCAAACATCTCCCCCGGCTAAACCCCAACAGCCTCGCCTCTTCCACCACCGCGCACGCCTCTTCCAACATCTCCCGCCTCAGCGTCTGCTCCCAACTCTCCTCCCCCTCCGGCCTCCCCGCCGGAAAATCCCACGCTCTCCCATCCCCCGAAACCACCACGATTCCCCCGTCCGCCGTGACGCAAATCCCCGCCGACCCATGCTGGCGTCCCTCGGGCGCATCAGGCCCGCTATGCCACGAGGAAGCCCATCGTTGACCGTCCTTTTCGACCTCGAATTCTTCGCCGTCTTTTAGCATCGTGAATCTCGGAAGCTATGGGGCTTCAAAGCGCATTAATGAGTTTCTGAAAAGTAAAACGCGTCAGCAAAGTATTCTGTTATATGCTTTGTGGCGAACAATCGCATCGCGTGCGTTGAAATGTAGCTGTTGCCTTTTACTGTGTCCCCAGAAGAAATATTCTGTTGGCAGGAGAAACGTCATGGACGCGGCAAAGTTAATTGTCGAATACTTGAAGGTTTTACTTGGCCCACAAGTGATCGTATGCTACGTTCCGCCTTCACTTTTCACGCGAAAATCTTCAATTATTGCTTTGCATTGAGTAATAATTTCCGGCAGAAACGATTGATCGATTTCAAACGTCATCTCATGTCTCTGACTCATATGGTCCGGCGTGATCTGAACGCGCATCCGTATATGGCCCAATCGATCAGTCGCCTGCAACAACACCTCAAGGTTTGGCTCAACCGGTTGAATTCCTGCTTCGCCGGTCACCTCGTCACGGAGACGTTCGCATTTTCTTAGAAACATCGCAATGTCCATCGTTGTGATGATAGCCCCCGACACCCACACGCTCGCACCCTGCGCGCCGCAATGAGCGGTTATATTCAGCCAGTTGCCGTCCCAATAATCATCGCTATCCGGAAACTCCCGGCCATGAACCCAAAGCTGAAATCCCGCGATTTTTAGTGACGGAAGCCCAAGATTTGCAATGGCCTTCTCCGATTGCATTCCGCGATGATACCCACCTTCGCTTCCGCTCGGAAAAACGCCGTATCGTCGCTTCCAATCCGATTTCTCCCCGATATGGCGTTTGCAACCGCCAAATCCTGACAACGGCGGCGCATTTTGCCCTTCACCCAAAAACATTTTCTATTTCTAAAACCGTAAAATGCCCCGGCAACCCCAAAACAATCAAATCCATCGCCCCCCGCGCGCACCTCCTCCCTATACTGGTTCAGGGGTGAAAGTTTTCAAATTTTGATCTAACTGCAATCAAACCAAACCCCTACACTCCAAATCCTAGTTCGACCCTCCCTTTTGGGTTCCCCCTGGCTTTTTCTAAAAGCCAGCCTGTCCTGAGCGATGTCGAAGGGCCCCTCCCCTGGCTTTTTTCCAAAACGAGACTGAGTCTTGTCGAAGTCCTGCTTTTTCCCAAAATCGCAAATCAAAAATCAAAAATCGAAAATTTTCTTTACTTCCCACTCCTCTCCATCCTCCTCCCCCTCCCCACAATGATTCTCGCCACCAAACTGGTCCACCCCGTCTGGTGGCTCGCCCCGCACCCCCGCCCGCTGTCCCCATCGAAATACTCGTGGAACAACAGCAAATCCCTCCAATTCGGATCGCTCGCAAACCTTGGGTCTCCTCCATGGCACGGCCGCTTCCCCTTCTCATCCGCCTTGAAAAGGCTGATCAGCCGGGTCCCCAGTTCATCCGCCACCTGTTGCAGGTTCATCATGTTCTTCGAGCCGCTGGGGCATTCGACCTGGAGAGGCTCGCCGTAGAAGTAGTGATATTTTTCGAGGGCTTCGAGAAAGATAAAATTGCCGGGGAACCAGATGGGGCCGCGCCAGTTGCTGTTGCCGCCGAAGAGGGAGGTGTCGGATTCGGCAGGTGAATATTTGACGACGTATTCCTTGCCGTCAGCGCGGAAGACATAGGGGTGCTCGCGATGGACACGTGAGAGGGAGCGAATGCCGTGGGGGGAGAGAAATTCGTTTTCGTCCAGCAGGTATTTGAGGACGCGCTGGAGCTTTTCCTTGGAGGGCATCGCCAGGAGGTACTGAATCGCGCCGGGTTTTCCCTCGGTCTCGGAGGGTTTCATGTAGGAGATATGCCGGGCCAGGTCGGTGCGATTGCGGAGGAACCAATCCATGCGCTTGCGGAAACCTTCGAGGCGGCCGATCAATTCGCCATCGAGGACTTCGACGGCGAAGAGAGGCACCATGCCGACGAAGGAGCGCACGCGCAGGGGAGTTGTTTTGCCGTCGAGGTAGAGCTGGTCGTAGTAGAAGCCGTCCTGCTCATCCCACAGACCAGTCCCCCCCAGGGTGTTCATCGCATCGACGATGGCGACAAAATGCTCGAAGAACTTGGAGGCGATGTCTTCGTAAACATTATCCTCGCGCGCCAGTTCCAGGGCCATCGACAGCATCGTCGAGCAGAAGAAGGCCATCCAGGCGGTGCCATCCGCTTGATCGAGCACGCCTCCGGTGGGCAGCGGCTTGGAGCGATCGAAGACGCCGATGTTGTCCAGCCCCAGGAATCCGCCGCCGAAGATGTTTTTGCCGTTGATGTCCTTGCGGTTGACCCACCAGGTGAAATTCAGCAGCAATTTCTGGAATGCCCGCTCAAGAAATCCACGGTCGCGCTTCCCGCGCGGCGCGGTCATTTTGTAAACGCGCCAGCAGGCCCACGCGTGCACGGGAGGGTTAACATCGGAAAATTCAAATTCATACGCCGGTAGCTGCCCGTTGGGGTGCATGTACCACTCGCGCATCAACAGAATGAGCTGCTCCTTGGCAAACTGCGGATCGATCTGCGCGAACGTAATGGTGTGGAATGCCAAATCCCATGCGGCGTACCAGGGGTATTCCCAATTATCCGGCATCGAGATCACGTCCCGGTTGTACAGGTGCAGCCAGTCGTGATTCCGCCCCTTCCAGCGTGATTCCGGCGGCGCGGGGAAATTGGGGTCGCCCGACAGCCAATCCTTCACAATGTAGTGATAATACTGCTTGCTCCAGAGCAGCCCGGCAAACCCTTGCCGCGCGATGCGGCGCATATCCTCCGGCAGTCGCTTGGAGAGCCGCTTGTCGTAAAACGCATCCGCCTCCGCGAGGCGCTGGGAAAATATAGCGTCAAACTGCGAATCGATCGGCTTGGCGGGGGCATGCGCCGCGTCGAACAGCCGAAGCCGCACGACGACCTGCTGGCCCGGTTTGATGTCGAAGCGATAGTGCATCCCTGCTTTAGAGCCGATCCGCTTGGGATTGATCGCTCCAGTCTCTTTCTGGATCAGATAGCGGTGAAACGCGTCTTTGACATACGGGGCGCACTCACTGCCAAACAATCGTTTGAGATTCGATTCATTATCTGTAAACAGCATCTCCGGCTGCTGCTGGATTTGCTCGGCGACAAACCGGAATTTTCCCAGCGTCGCCTGATCGATCTCCACCGTGGCCGGTCCGGCGGCTCCCATGTACGGCTTGGGCTCGCACCCCTCGTGCGTGCACCCCCAGATCCACGAATTCCGCGCCCAGAGCGTGGGGATCAGGTGGATCGCCGCCGTGTCAGGGCCGCGGTTGACGACGGTGATTCGGATCAGCAGATCGTCGGGCGAATTTTTGGCGTATTCGGCAAAAACATCGAAATAGCGATTTTGGTCGAAGACGCCGGTATCAACGATCTCAAATTCCGGGTCGGCGCGCGTTCGTTTGGCGTTTTCTGAAACCAGCCGGTCGTACGGGAACTCGGCTTGGGGATACTTGTACAATGCCTTCATGTAGGAATGCGTCGGCGTCGAATCGAGATAGAAGTATTGCTCCTTCACATCCTCGCCGTGGTTGCCTTCAGGGCCCGTGAGGCCAAAGAGCCGTTCTTTCAAGATCGGGTCTTTCTCGTTCCACAGCGCCAGGGCAAAACAGATGCGGCATTCGCGGTCGGTGATCCCCAGCAGGCCGTCCTCGCCCCAGCGATAGGCCTGGCTGCGGGACTGATCGTGCGTGATTGCAATCCAGCAGTTGCCATCGGGCGAGTAGTCTTCCCGCACGGTGCACCACTGGCGTTCGGAGAGATAAGGTCCCCACCGCTTCCAGTTGGCCTGGCGTTGAGCATCTTGATCAAGGCGAAGTTGTTCAGGATCAGAAGAGGAGGGATTAGAAGCCATGGAGTGAGTTCTCGGTTGAAAATCGAATCCTAGCGGAAGGTAACGACGTTCTTGATCCCCTCGGCTTTGCCTGTCAGCAAATCAATCGCCTGGTCGATCTTAAAGCGTCCGGTGATCAGCTTCTGCACCGCATCGGGCCAGCGGCGGCGAAATTCAGAGATGTCACGGATCGCATCCTCAAATGCCTGCTTGCCGGCGTTGACCGTGCCGTAGACGATTTGATTTTTCAGGACCGAATCACGCATGAGCAGGTCGGTATCAACCTCGATCGGTCCCTTGCGGCCCGGGACGCCGGTGAAGATGAAAACGCCGTTGGTCCCCAACACCCGCATGACGTCAAAAGCGAGCCCCGAGGCGCCGACCGCTTCATACACCAGATCGATGTTGCCCATGCTGCGGGCAACATCGTCGATGGTCGTGCTTTGCGCCGGGAAGAAGGTCGCGCCGATGGCTTTGCAGAGGTCTGATTGCACGCTGGGGACGGGATTTTTGGAATAGACGTAGACCTGGAAACCCTGGACCAGCAGGGCCATTGCACCCAGCAACCCGACCGGGCCGGCGCCCAGGACCAACGCTTTGTGGCAAAATTGCGCGGGCTTGCCGGGCTCCGTCGGACAAGCCCAGGGAAGGCGTGATTGAATCGGCCAAAGCTGCTCGATCGCTTTTTCAGCAATGGTCAGCGGCTCGACGAGGACGGCACAATCGCGCAGGTCATCGGGCACGTGGTTCATGTACTTTTCGTCATCGACGACGAATTCGGTCATGAAGCCGTGACGGCCCTTGATCCCGCGCTCGGTGAAATCGCCGGTGTAGCAGAAGTCCTGGCGTCCGGCCTGGCAGGCGACGCATCCGGAATGCCCGCAGGGCCGGCGAACCATCGTGACGACCAGGTCGCCGGTCTTGAGCGACTGAACGCCCGAGCCGATTTGAATGACCTCCCCGAGGGATTCGTGGCCGATGACCAGATAGGGCGAGCCGGCCGGGGGGGTGCCGTATTGGAAAGCGACGATCTCCTTGTCGGTCCCGCAGACGCCGATGTCGAGCATGCGTAGTTTGACGTCGGTGGGCGAGACGATCGACGGCTCGGGCTGGTCGATGACCTTGACTTCCTTGGTGGCGGGGAAAACGGCCATCGCCTTCATAAATTCCTCCTTGGGGCCAAATCGCCAGACACTATACCGGCAGTCGGGGCGAGAAACATTGGGTTAAATTGTGCCTGAACAGCCGATTCGGAAAAATCAAATTCGTTGGATATCGGACCTGCGGCGGGGAATCCACGCCCAAAGGAGTAAGGCGATATAGATGAGGATCATGAGGGCCCATATCACCCAAGATCGGCGTGGAGCGTCGGCCAAGTCATCCGGATTACCGTAACCGCTTTGAAGCCGCAACGTCTGCTCATGGGACCAGTTCATCTGCTGTATGGTGAAATAGATGACGCTGCCTGCCGCCAGAAAACCGAGGAAAACGGAGGCGGTAGTGATGATTTCGGTGAAACGGTGCCGCCGCCGGCGCGCGAGGGCAATGGGGACGAACATCAGCAAGGCGGCCGCGGCAAACGCTCCGACGCCGATGACCACAAACCAGACGTTCTGATCCGGAGGCCCGGCAGATTCGGCATAAGCGAAGGCCCAATCCATCGCGAATCAGTCTAACGGGACGCGGCTCAGGCCCGCTAGGTCCGTTAATGTGCGTTTAACGCCGTGCCCGAATGCAGTCGATGATTACGATTGTGGCTGAGTCCATCCCCGATGTCGCGACGACGAGCGAAAATGAAGCGGCCCTGCATGCGCTCAACGAGCAGTTTGCCAGCGTCACGGAGGCGATGAGCTCGTTCCTGGAGACGGGGAGCTATCAGATCGCGCACGCGTTTCTGTTGCGGTGTGCGCTGCACCAGACCGAGAGCCATTACGGGTTTGTGGCGATCATCGCCGACGGGAAGATTCAACACGTGGTGCTCGAAGGGCAGCGTTGGGATGGCGAACTGGATCACGGGATTCTCAGCGACGCGGAACGATCCCATCGAGACAGGGCTTATCTGCAATTTTTGAAGCTTGATGGCCTCGTGGAGCAAGTCATCGCGCGCGGGCAGATCCTGCTGTGCAACGATGCGGTCATGACGGGGGACCGCCGCCCGGACGGGCGACCGTTGATGAGGCATTTTCTTGGGGTGCCGATCCGGCGCGGCAGCGAAGTGGTCGGCGTGATCGGAGTGGCGGATCGCCCGGGAGGTTACACCGGCGCGGACCAATCGCGCATTCAAATTCTCTCCAAGGCGATCGGCGTGCTGTGCGATTCGTACCGGCGGCAGGAGCGCGAGCTGCTGGCGCAGCGGCAAAAACAATTTGCGGAAGAAGCGCTGCGGGTCAGTGAACACGAACAAACGTCGTTGCGCGAGGCGATCTCCAGCATGGAGCAGGTGCTGGGCGTCGTCGGCCACGAATTGCGCACGCCTTTGGCGGGAGTGCGGGCGATGGCCGAACTGGTGCTCGTGGATGCGGAGCAATTGACGGAGCAAAACCTGGAATTTATTCAGCGCATGCACGAAGAGATCGTCAAAATGGCGGGAACGGTGAACGATCTGCTCGAAGCGGCGCGGCTGAACTGCGGACGAGCGCGGTGGAATTGGGGCGAGGTCAACCTGGAGCAAGTTTGCGGCGAGGCGGTTGAAAGCGTCTGGGCCCTGGTCGATGCGCGGCGGGTTCGGCTGATTCATTCGGTCCAGCCCAATGAGCTGACGATGCGAGGAGACAAGAGCGCGATTTGCCGGCTGATCGTCAATCTGCTCAGCAACGCCCGCAAGCACACCACGGATGGGGAAATTGAGGTTGCGGTCGAACAGGAGATCGCGGCGGATGGCTTCAAATCGGTGGAGATTCGCGTACGCGACACGGGCGCGGGGATCGCTCCGGAAATGCTGCCGATGCTCGGGCAGGCTTTCATGCTCAGCGGAGGGCGAGTGGGAGCCAGCCATGTCGAGGGATCGGGACTGGGATTGGCGATCTGCAAGGGGATTGTCGCAGCCCACGGCGGCACGTTCCGGGTCGAATCGGCAGTGGGAACAGGCACCACGATTTTCGTGAGGCTTCGGGCAGATCTAGCCGAGCCGGTCATCGCGCGCGGCAAAGTGGATGTCGTCAACGCTTAGGAATGCGAGGTATTTATGACGCAGATTCTCGTGGTGGATGACCAGCCGGTGTTTCGCGATCCGGTCGTGGCATATTTGCGGAAATCCGGTTTTGAAGTCCGATGCGCAAGCAACGGCGAGGAAGCGCTGTCGCTGATCCGAACGACGCCGCCGGACCTGGTCTTGCTCGACGTGGCGATGCCCAAGCTGGATGGAATCAGCATGCTGCGAGCGATCCGCGAGAGCAGCAAGACGGCAGAGATTCCGGTGATCCTGCTGACCGCGATGGCGGAGAAAGTGTACGTGGTTCAAGCGGCGGAACTAGGGATCAAGGACTATCTTTTAAAAAGCCGGTTTTCGCTGGCGGACCTGCTGGGGCGCGTGAGGCGAGCTTTGCAAGGGTCCGCTAAAACCACGAAGCAACAAGAGGCAAAAAAACAGAAGGGTTCGGGACCGACTCCGCCAGGTCCCACCGGCGCGCCCACAATGGCTGCTGCCAAACCGATGAGTGAACGAAAGCCCGCGGGGACGCCTGCCGCGCCTGATGCGCCGGCAGCGACGCCTGGCGCCATTATAACACGCGAGGAATGCCTGGCCCGAGCACATGACGCGCTGGCGACCAAATCGCTGTCGGGAGTCGTGGCTCAAGTCATCCAACTGGCAACATCGCCGCGAACGGACGCGACGCAAGTGGCCTCGCTGATCGCGCGCGACCCGAATCTGACGGCAAAACTGCTCCAGGTGGGGAACAGCGCAGTCTATGCGTCAGCGCGAGGGCAGGTGACGAACGTGCAGGATGTGATCAAGAAAATCGGATTTTCCGCGGTACGAAATATCGCGGCAAGCGTCGGCGTGTTTGAGGCGATGCCGAGTTCCGATGGTTCAGGATTCGATCCGATTCGCTGCTGGCAGCATTCGTTCGCGGTGGCTCAACTGTGCGAGAACCTAGCGGCGGCGGGCAAGCAGATGGAGCCGGCGGTCGCCTATCTCGCGGGGCTGTGCCACGATCTGGGGGAGGTGCTGATTTATACGCGATTCGGGAAGGAATACCGACAAGTGCTCGATGCGCATGAGCGGACGGGCCGGCCGCTGGCGGAATTGGAGCGATTGATGCTGGGGGTGACGCATCCGGAGCTGATGAAGACGATCCTGGACTGCCTGGGGCAGCCGGAGGCGATTCGGACACCGATTGAAACGATGCATGAAGCGGCAGGGGCCATGCCGCCGGAGACGCCGGGGCGGATATTGTTCCTGGCGGATCGTTACGCCAACGGAATGCTGCTGGCGTCGTCGGGACGTTCGCCGTTGGAAGGGTTGACACAGGAGGAGTACCGCCAGGCAACGGGTGTTCCCAAGCCGCCCGCGACGCGGAGGGATCAGCTTCGGGCGGAAATTTTCGCGTTAACGGGGCTCCTGGCACGGACGGACGATGTGCGCCTGCGGGAGACGTTGTTTCCGCTCAGTGGCAAAAAGAAAAAGATTGTGCTGGCGCGAGATGGAGGATTGTCAGCTTTTGACCCGATCGAGGCGGTGCTGGAAATGCTGGGTGAAGTGGTGGTTCAGGACAGCCTGGCCGGGGCGACGTCGGCGGATGATGTCGCCGCGCTGGTCGTGGCGGCGCGGACGACGTCGACGAGCGGATTTTCAGGCGACGATATCGCCAAGGCGCTCAAGAGCCGGGAAGTACCGACGTTTTGGGTGGTTGGAAGCAAGCCGAAAGATGGAGCGACCTGGAGCGAGAATTTACAGCCGGTTCAGTGGCCGGTGGCGTTGGATGTGGTGGCGAAGTTTGTGGGGGAGATTTGACGAGGCTTTGGACGATTTTTCAATCGCGCTGGAACGGATAGAACGAGCCAAGGTTGAGAATCCGCGTGAGCTCATCGAGGGCTCGGCGGTTTTCGTGCAGCAGATCGGGATCGGCTAAATCATCAGGGGTTAGTTGGTCGCGGTAATGACGTTCGATCCATGATTTTAATGATTGATACAGGGCCTCGCTGAAGAGGACGCCGGGATGGACCAGGGAAAGTTCGCGTGGGTTCAGCGTAACCCGAAGGCGAAGGCAGGCGGGGCCGCCGCCGTTGTTCATGCTTTGGCGGACATCCACAAAATGGACATGGCGAATAGGGCCGTTTGCGGCGAGCAATTCGTCAATGAATTGTCGGGTGCGCGGGTGAGTTTGCGCCTCGGTTGGGGCGATAAGTGACATGCCCGATGAGGCATCACCGATTAGCTGGCTGTTGAGCAGGTAGGTGGAGACGGCATCGGGGAGGGGAACCTGGTCTTCTTTGACTTCGATGGGGTGGAATGGGCCGGCGTGATGGGCGTCAAACCAGCGGCGGATGGAATCGATGACGCCTGGAGTGTCGACAAAAGCCGATTGATGAAACAAGAGGACGTTTTGATTACCAACGGCGACGACATCGTTGTGGAAGACGCCGGCATCGATGGCATCGGGGTTTTGCTGGATGAGAAGCGTATCGGAAGTATTGAGGCCGTGGACTTGAGCGATGTTTTCGGAGGCATCGCGGCTTTGGCGGGCTTCGAATTGGTGGGGGCCGGGTTGCCCGGGGCCGGCGCGTCCGTAGACGAAGATTTCCAAACCGCGGCTGCCATGGGAGGGGGCGAGGCGGATGTGATTGGCAGCGCCTTCATCGGGCAGGCGCGGGGGGAGCGGGCGATGGTGAGCGAAAACGGAATCCTCCGCAAAAATTGCCCGCAACATGGCGGCGGTCGGGCGCGATTCCAACGAGCGGTGAAATAAACTGTGGAGGTTCGCGGCAGTGAAATGGACCCGCCCGTCGGCGGCATCGACGCTGGGGGAGACGGTCGCGGCATTGGCCGCCCACATGGACGAGGCGCTGCTGCAGGAGGCCAGGAGGCGCGGCTCGGCGGAGGCGGCATCCCGGAAGACGCGCTCGTCGCCGCCGGAGAGACCGGCGCGGCGAAGGGCCTGAAAATCGGGGCGATCCTGGGGAGGAAGAACAGCCTGGCGGGCGCCGAGGCCGGCCAGGAATTTCATCTTTTCCAGGCCCTGCAAGGCTGCCAGCCGAGGATTAGAGGCCTGATTGACGTGGCGCTGGGAGGCGAGATTGCCGACGGCCAGGCCGGAATAATTGTGGGTGGGACCGACAATTCCGTCAAAATTAATCTCGACCGCATCTTCCATGATCATCCCATCATCCCCGGTGGCAGCTTGTTCTGCAATTGTATCTTGGGAGATTCCAATCGGGCGACGGGATAGGCGGCGTAGTCGGCGGCCAGATAACCGCCGGGGCGGTGGTTGCCGCTGGCGCCGATTCCGCCGAAGGGGAGGCTGCCGCTGGCGCCGGTGAGGGGGCGGTTCCAATGGATGACGCCGGCGCGAATACGGGAGGAGAATCGGTCGTAGACGTCGCGATTGTCGCTGAGGAGGCCAGCGGAGAGGCCGAAAGAGGTGCGATTGGCTTCGGCGACAGCAGCATCAAAATCGTCGACGAAGATCAGTTGCAGCCATGGGCCAAAGTATTCGACGTCGGGGCGATTGGCGGCGGCAGTGACATCGATGAGGCCGGGAGTCAGAAGCGCGGCAGAACGGGGGCCGCGTTTCATTTCGACCAGAGGCTTGCCGCCAAGGGAAATCAATTGCCTTTGAGCGGCGAGGAGGGAATCGGCGGCTTGGGGGGAAATAACAGTGCCCATGAAGGGCTCGGGTTGGTCGGTGGGAAAGCCGATGCGGAGCTTTTGGATCGAGGCAATCAAGTTTTGGAGCAATGTGTCGGATTGAGGGCCGCGGCAGAGGATCAGTCGACGGGCGCAACTGCATCGCTGGCCGGCGGTGATGAAGGCGGACTGGATGATGGTGAGTGCGGCGGCGTTGAGGTCTTGGGATTCGTGAACGATCAATGGATTGTTGCCGCCCATTTCGAGGGCGAGGATTTTGGTGGTGTCGCCGGCGAGGAGACGATGAATGGCCTGGCCGGCGGCGGTGCTGCCGGTGAAGAGGATGCCGTTGACGCGATTGTCGTGAACGAGGCTGGTTGCAACTGGTGGGCCGCCTTGGAGAAGGTTGACGACGCCGGGCGGAAAGCCGGCGGATTCGCAGCATTGGATGAGATGCTGACCGACAAGTGGCGTTTTTTCGCTGGGCTTGAAGATGATCGTATTGCCCGCGAGGAGCGCGGGGACGAGGTGGCCGTTGGGGAGATGGCCGGGCATGTTGAAAGGGCCGAGGATTGCCATCACGCCGTGGGGGCGGAAGCGGGTGATGCCGGTCGCGCCGGAGATGTCGCGGGATTGATCGCGACAGCGTTGCTCTTGCGCTTCAATGGAGATGGGGATTTTGGCGATCATCGAATCGACTTCGGTCAGCGCTTCCCAATGAGGTTTGCCGGTTTCGCGGGAGATGGATTGGGCCAAATCATTTTTAGAATCGCGATAGCTTTGGACCAGGGCGTGGAGAAGATTGATGCGCTGATTGAGCGGCGTCGTTGACCAGTCGTCGAGTGCTTTGGTGGCGGCGGTAGTTGCCCGAGCGACGTCGGAATCATCGGCAGCGCGGCCGTGCCAGACGGGCTCACTGGTGGCGGGATTGGTGGAAGTGAACTCCGTGCCGCCGCCGTCGATCCATTTGCCGCCGACGAAATGAGATGGGGGAGAGCTCATGGAAGATTGCCTTCGGTCGGGGCGGCGCGGAGAGGAGCATGGCGGATAAAGTCGCCGATCTTTACGTTCAGCGCGGCGGCGCAGGGGGCGGTGAGACGAATTTCCCGCGGTGAGGCTGTCGCGATTGGGCCCATGCAGGCGCGGAATTGCATGCCGGTTGTGCTGATCATTTGGGCGGGGCCGTCGAGCTGGGGATCGATGCCGGTGATCTTCGCGAGTCGGCTCTGGCGCACGGTGCGAATCTCGTCGCGTGGACAGCTCACGCAGGGGCCGGCGTCGAAGATGTCGACCATGCCGCTGAAGCGGAAGCCTTCTTCTTCGAGATTTTTCAGGGCGTGTCGACTGGATTCGTGAACCTGGCCGATGACTTTCTGCGCGTCGGGGGGGAGAAGGGAGACGTAGATCGGGTTTTTGGGCATCAGGTCGGCGATGAATTTCTTGTTGACCACGCTCAAGTGGTCGGCGCGGGGAAAATCGACCTCGAAGAAATGGCGGCCGACGGCGTCCCAGAAGGCGGAGTGGCCCTTGTCATCGATGACGCCGCGAAGTTCAGAGACGATCGTTGTCTCAAACGCTTCAGGATGTTCGGCGACAAAGAGAAAGCGGACGAGTTGGAGAAAGCGGCCCAGGTCTTTGCCGCGATAGTCGGGAGAGAGAAAGAGGCTACCGACCTCGGCGGGGCCATCGTGTTCGCGAACGAGGTGGAGGATGCGGATTTCCTTGTGAACCTTCAGGAGCTTTTCTTCCAAGAGCTGAGTTTCGATGCGGTAGGCGTAGAAGGGCTCGAAGCCGCCGACCTTCGAGACGATGCCGCTGGCGCCAATGACTTTGCCGGAGTCGATGTCCTGCATCACGAACATGTAACTTTCGCCACCGGGCTTGTCGGATATGTTGTCGAAGCTGCGCTGGGATTTGAGGATCCGCTTGCGAAGAAGGTCGGCGTCTTTGGGGAGCGTGGTGAGGCCGACGCCGGCCTGCTCGGCTAATTCGAGGAGTCGGTCGAGATCATCGATCGTAACTGGACGGATTACAACCATGGCGCTCCTCAACGATTCATCATGGCCCTATCCATTATATTCCGCGCGACAAGATATTTCCGGCGCGCGTTTGCAGCGGGATTATCGTTTAATTCGGGCGCTGCCACCGCGGACAATGTGCATGAGCTCTTCGAGATCGATCTGGCTGGTGTCGCCGCGAGTGGTTTGAAGGAGAGCGCCATGGGCGGCGCCGAGATCGACGCATTCCTGGGGGGTTTTGCCCATGAGGAATCCGTAGGCGAAGCCGGAGCTGAATCCATCCCCCCCACCGACGCGGTCTTCGATCTCGAGATTTTCATAGCGGCGCGATTCGTAGAATTGGCCCTCGTGCCAAAGGATGGCAGACCACGTGTTGACCAAGCCGCTCTTCACCTCGCGGAGGGTGGTGCCAACGACTTTGAGGTTGGGATAAGCCTGTACGACCTTGGTCACCATTTTCTTGTAAGCACTGGTGTCGAGGGAGGAGAGGTTTTCGTCGACGCCTTCGACCTGGAAGCCCAGGACGTTTTGGAAATCCTCCTCGTTGCCGATGAGGCAGTCGATCATGGGGGCGAGTTTTTTGGTGGCGGCCTGGGCGGCGGCAGATTTCCAGAGCTTGGAGCGGTAATTGAGGTCGTAGCTGATGATCGTGCCAACCTGCCTGGCGGCGGTGATCGCTTCGGTGACGACGGCAGCGGCGCCTTCGCTGAGGGCGGTGAAGATGCCGCCGGTGTGGAGCCAGCGGGTGGGGCTTTCGGTGAAAAACTTTTGAAAATTGATCATCCCCGGCTTGATGTTCATGGTCGCGGAGTGGCCCCGGTCGTACATGGTGACGCTGGGGCGGATGGCAGTGCCGACTTCGGTGAAATTGAGACCGACGCGATCTGCTTTTCCGACGCCGTCATATTTGGCGAGAAGGACATGGCTCATGTCCATGCCGACGGCGCGGCCGTGATTGAGGATGATCCGGGCGACGGGGTTATCGACGAGGCGGCTGATGAAGCCGGTGCGCATCCCCAAACGAGCCAGAGCGTAGGCGACGTTGTATTCGCCGCCGCCGACCCAGACTTCGAGCGTGTTGGCGAACTCGATGCGGCCATGGCCGGGGGGTGAGAGGCGAATCATGCACTCGCCGAGGCTGAGGAGGTCGTGGCGGGTGTCGGAGGATGGGCGGATGTTTAACATGTCACAAATCCTTAAATTGTTTATTTGGAAGAGGAGCCAGCTTGTGCGGCGATGGCAACGGCTTTGCGGGTCAGGTCGGTGATGGCAGCGAATTGTTTGTTGGCGATTAATTCTTTGGTGACGATCCAGGAACCGCCGCAAGCGAGGACCGGAGGGAATTGGAGGTAGCTCAGAAGGTTTTCGGCGGTGATGCCTCCGGTGGGCATGAACTTCATCATGCCAAAGACGGGGGAGATGGCTTTGAGCATTTTGAGGCCGCCCATGGCTTCGGAGGGGAAGAATTTGACGACATGGAGCCCATGATCGAGGGCCATCTCGATTTCGGTGGGCGTGCAGGCGCCGGGGGTGATGGGAATGTTCTGCTGAACGCAATAGGTGACGACTTTGGGATTGAAGCCGGGGGAGACGATGAATTTAGCGCCGGCGTCGACGGCTTTTTTGACGGTGTCGATGTTGAGGACTGTTCCCGCACCAACCAGGAGATCGGAGCGCTTGGAGAGGGCCTGAATGGCGCTTTGGGCGGCGGCGGTGCGAAAAGTGATTTCGATGATCGGCAGGCCGCCAGCGATTAATGCGTCGCTCAGAGGAGGAGCTTGTTCGGGGCTTTCGAGGGCGACGACCGGGACGATCTTGAGTTGGCCGATTTGTTGCAGCACGTCTATCGAAGGCATCGTGAAATCCTCTAGCGTTTGAGGAAGTTCTGGAAATTACCGCTCAGCAGCAGGCGAACGTCACGCTCGATTTCACTGTCCGTGAGTTTCCAGCCGATGACGAGGAGGTCGGCGTATCTGTCACAAAGGACATCGCCGATGATTCGCTTGCTGTGGTCCCACTTGTAAATGATCTGATCGAGAATACGGGCATCGGAATGCTGGGGGATGAAGCTCATGCCGAGCAATTCCATGCGCATGCGGGTGATTTCGTCGATGAGGCTGGGATTGTTGAGGAACCACCAGCAGCCGAAAATCATGAGATTGCCGAATTTTCGGGCAACAACGCAGAGCTCGTGCTGATCTTCGCGGGCCAGGAGGGTCACGAGGAATTTATTGCCGCTGAACTGGCGGCAGAGATTCACGAGAGACGGGAAATGACTTTTGCCGGACATGTCGCCGGCATCGCGGAGGGCGGGATTGGCGGCGCGGATGGCGCCGATCATCATGGCAAAAGGAAGACCGCGATCGGCACAGACGGGGAGGATGACTCGCTCGAGCATTTTCTGAGCGGACCAGGCGTGGGGATCGGAATTCTCGACGGGATAGCGCCACTCAGGCCCAAGGCTGACGGCAACATAGATCGCTTTCGTCCGGTCGATCCAATCGCGCAGAAATCGGCGGCACTCTTCGACCGTTTTCTGGTTCAGCGATTCTTCGATCGTATAGCCCCAAGCCGCCAGCTTTAGAGCGGAGGCGAACCAGTCACGGATCATGGGATCGATCCGCAAGACGGCTTTGAATCGGGGATCGGCGCCGATCTGGGGATTGGCGAGCCAGCGCTGGCGCTCGTTGTCGTCGAAGACGTTGTTGGTCATCGTCAGTGAGACGACGCCGGCGAGTTCCATGCAGCGGTCGATGTGTTTGCCGGGATCTTGTTGATCGAAATATTTTCGCCAACGATTCAGATCGCGGTCGGAGGGATCGAGGCCGAGCTTGCTCACCGTGGTCAGGACACCCCGGCAGGCTTCGGAGATGGGCGAATGTTCAATGAAGAGATGCTTCCAGATGTGGTCGGCCTGCTGGCGTTTGGGCATCGCCCAAAACTGCTCGTACGAGAGCTGTGAAGCGGGGACGACACGGCAGACCTCGGCGACGAGATAATGATAGGTGAGCAATTCATCAACGCCCCAGAGAAGCAGGCCGTTAGGGTCGTTTTTGCCGCTGGTTCCGGCCAGGGGCGTGCCGAAAGACGGCGGATAAAGGTGGGTGTGCATGTCCACGATGCCCTGGCGGTCGATGGCGCGGCGGACAGAGGCTTCAAGCGTCGCAGCGTTAATTTCAACCATAAGATTTGGAGAAAATGGATCGGCGGTATCGCATTCGGACTTTCAAAGACGTTAATCTCGCTTAAAAAAGCGAAGATTTTGCCACCGTATTGCTGCACCCAGTATCGCGACAAAAAGTCCCATGAAAATGATATCGTTCTTGCCGATGGGGTAATCCTGAAACAGCACCGATTACCGCGCCTGTGACGCCCAAGGCTATTAAGATATAACCCAAGGCGACGCGATATCGCGGAATCCCGTCCTTCAACGTTAATGCCCCTTGCCGAAAAACGTCTTGATCGAGTCGTAAATATCATCCTTGGAATTCACCCGGCTGGTCAGCACTTTTTCCTGCCCGCGCAGATGCTCATGCAGGACGTTGATGAAATTGCCTGAGCCATAGGCGCTGGCCACCTGGCAATAGCCGAACATATTGCAGATCGGCAGGAGCTGCTCTTTGAGCAGCTTCACGCAGTCGCGGCTGTCGGCCTCGGAGCTGTTGTCGCCGTCGCTGAAGTGGAAGAGGTAGATGTTCCACTCGTCAGGCGAATAATGTGTGTCCAGCAGGGATTTGGCGGTCCGAAAGGCGCTGCTGATCTTGGTGCCGCCGTCTTCGCGCAGGTGATAAAAAGTGTGCTTGTCCACTTCCTTGGCGGAGACATCGTGGACGATGTAGCGGGATTCGATCCCCTCGTAATTTTTCCGCAGCCAAGTGTCGATCCAGAAGCTCTCCAGGCGGACCAGTTCTTTCTGCTCCTCGCCCATGGACCCGGAGACGTCCATCATGAAGACGATTACCGCGTTGGATTGGGGGCTCTTGACTTCTTTCCAACTTCGATAGCGGATGTCTTTTTTCTGCGGGATGATGATCGGATTGTCCGGGTCGTAGTCTCCGATCATGATCTGGCGTTTAAGCGCTTCCTTGAAGGAGCGCTTGAAATGGCGCAGGGATTCAGGCCCCACCCGGCGAATGCCACTGTATTTGTCGCGAACAGTCGTGATGCGGTGCTTTCCCTTGGGCTCGATACGGGGCAACTTGAGTTCCTCGGCGAGAATTTCCGCCAACTCGTCCAGGGTCAGGTCCACCTCCATGATGTGCGAGCCCTGCTCGGTGCCGCCCGCCGTTTTGCCTTTTCCGATGGCTTCGCCCTCTTTGCCATCACCGGCGCCGACGCCGCTGGAGTTGTCGCCATAGCGAAAGTGCGGCAGCTCGACCCCGCGCACGGGAATGCTGATCAGGTGCTTTCCCTCCTTGCCGATCAGCTCGCCCTTGGTAAGAAATTTGCGCAGATCTTCGCGAATTCGTCCTTTGACGATCTGACGGAAGCGCTGATGATCTTTTTCGATCTTCAAAATCATGACAAGTCCGACACCAGCCTCATCGTGCGAGTTGGCTTACAATGCCCGCCGCGACAGCAAGTATATGCCGGTCGCGAGGATGAGCGCCGATCCGATCAGGCCGACAACCGTCCCGGGGAACGCTTCATTGGCCAGATCGATGGGGTTTTCGCCGCGATTCCAGCGGAGGGCTTCGCCCCAGCGCGGGTCGGTGACCCAGAAGAATCCAATCCCCATCATTCCCACGACGACCAGGGAGAATCCAGACCGTCGATTCACTAGAGCCATAAACTTCTCCAGCAACGGCGCCGCGGCACTCTACACTATATCGGCCCATATCCGGGCTGTCCCTCACCTCAGTTGCTTCCCTCGAGCCAAGGCCGCTCTGATGAAAGATTTATCACATCGGCGCTATTATAAATCTCCCGCAGGTCTTTTTGAGTCATCTTGTGAGGCCCAACGTCTCCCGTCCAGGAGACGAAATAGGACCACCAGCAACCCATCTGTCGCATACGGGCAGCATCGGGCACGCCGCCAAATTCGCTGACCGTCAGGAGCTTTTTGCCTCCGAATTGTTTCGTGAGCCGATCCCACATTTCGGTCTGCGGATCATGTGTGTCCTGGAGATAGGCGTCGATGCCGACAATATCGACGTACGCGTCGCCGGGATACCAGTCCGGATTGCCGCCGCTGGTGTAAACCCAGATGAGGTTGTGCAGATGATGGTATTCGGTTAAGCGATGGTGCATGAGTTGCCAAAGTTTTTTAAACGGCAAGGGCCCCTTGGCTCCCCACCAGAACCATCCGCCTTCGGCCTCATGGAGCGGCCGCCAGAGCACGGGGATATTGGCATCCGAAATCTTTTTGAGTTGGATGGCGATGGCGTCGATGTCGTGCAGCAGCAACTGATAATCCGGGCTATGCTCGTCAGCGATTGCTTTGCTCAAATCAAAAGTTGTGGCATCGGTGTAGAAACCCTTGTACCACATGGCATCGATCTGCCCGCCCTTTCCGTCGGGGAGCATTTTGTCGATGAGATCTTTGGGGGCGTTCCAATGCCATGAAAGCGTCAGGATTTGGCCTGCTTTGGCGAGCCGGATACA
>CAZCKE010000016.1:0-20482 GCA_964499005.1 uncultured Tepidisphaeraceae bacterium | reverse complement strand
GTCCGCCAAGTGGAACTGAAGCTTGCTCGCCGAAATATCCGTCCAAAACTTGAATTCGCAGGCATTGAAAGCCTTACTGACTCGGCTGGTGACAAGCTCGCCATGGCGCTGGGTGTTGCCTTTGGCCAATAGCGACTGCTTCCAATCTTTTAGATGTGCTGCCAGTGGCTTGCTCGCGGCTACGCGGACAGCCGACAGAATGCTCCACTCTGCCAGCTTGCGACGGATGCCCGGCGGCATGTTTTCGACATACCTGGTCAGATCCGCCGTCATGATGTCGCCGCTGGCACGGATGCTGTTCAGACGCTCGATTTTGCGGGCAAGCTCGATGCTGGCCTTCTTGTCCGTCAACAGAGGCAAGCGGCGCAGGGTTTCTGACCAGTCAACGAAGACCGCGTACCACTTGGAGGACATCCGCTTGACCTTCCGGCCCTCAGCATCCGCTTCATAATAAGGCATTTGCCGGACTTTCATTTGTCACCAACCTTTCGCAGTTCAAGCTTGAAATAGGCTGCTAAGCGATCTGCAATGGCCATCCGTAGGCCGGTTTCGCCATTCACAAACCGCGACAGCACGGCCTCCGATACCCCCGCTTCCTTGGCGATCCGATACCGACTCACTGGAGCCGACAGGATAGCGGACCGCAATTGTTCGCTGAGCGTCTTGAGTCGTGTTGGCATTAACGAACGTTAGCATGATACTTGCTGTATGACAAGTCCCATAGACGGGTCGGTGCTCCAAATTTCGGGTTGTCATGCGTCCGCCTCAGAATGTGAATGGATTTCCCCGTCATCTTCGTCACCTTCGTCATCGTTGTTGCCCTGAAAGGATTTACGCGGTGACGGTCTTGACGGCAGGTTGTTCTCATCGTCACCCATACCGTCACCACACAAGTCGTTATCCTGACGGATCGGTGATGATGGTGACGATGGTGACGGCGATTCCCCTATCCATTCCAGGGTGAGTGGCGTTCCTTTCTTCGTGTGCGCGCCGAAGGCGACGTTAATTCCGATAACCCGAAGGTTTGGTGCGATCCGCCTCAGCTCCCCGGAGAAAGCCCTTGCCGACTTCGGCCAACCTGCGGGTAACTTTGTATTGCCGCTTTTTTCCTTTGACAACACCGCTTCGACGGCTTCCATAAGTTCCCTGGCCGTGCCGATAAAGCTATCGCGGCTCTCCAGAAGCTTGACCACCGCCGCTCCAATCATGCTGCTCTCGATGGCGCTGTCGTTGGCGGCAGCGCGGTTGCCCAAGTATGCTTGCATGAACGTTCCCGGTTTCCATCCCAAGCCCGGCTCACAGGCCGTTACCCACTTGGCGAAGTCCGCCATGCGCGGCAGGCGGTCCAGGTTCACCGTGCCGACGTTCGCAAGGCCAGCGGCCACAGCGTCCAGAAGCGCTCCCAGGATGCGCGGACGCGCTTCGTGAAAATCACGCCACAACTCGTCCTCCGGCTTGCGTTCAGCTTCGGTGATCGGCGTGAGGGTGATAAGAACGCTACGGTCTAGCAGATCGGGCTTTGTGGAAACGTCCGTGATGCCGTTAAACATCAGCGGGCGCATGGCGTCGAAAATCACCTCATCCGCATCGGTGAAAAGCTCTCTGGTGGAAAAGCCGCCGCCGGTGCTCAGTCGGCACAGGGCATCGCTCAGCCATGTCGGCACGTTGCTCAGATTGTCGAATCCAACAATAAGGCTGTTGTTGGCTGCGATCATCAGGTCGCGCGGTTCCTTCGGCTCGGACCGCAGCGGCGATTTGTTGGGGTCCACCAGTGCCCGCTGCATCTTCTGCGCAGTGCTTTTGCAGCTTCCCTGCTCCCCATAAAGCGCCTGGACAGGATATGGCCCGCGCCCCCGCATCGCCGCGACGATCCAGGCAATGATCAAGATGAAATCACGATCCTCCCTGACGTTAATGAACCGGCGCAGCTCATCGACCGATCCTCCCCTGACCGGCGAAGGCAACGAGAGCATCCCGCGCTTGCGGACAAACATGACCGGCGGATCATCCAATAGTTTCCACCCCCGCGCCGTCACCTTTACTACCCGCCAGTCATCGTCGGCCAAGTCCAGATAGATTGCGCCGTCGTGCTCGGCCACGCGGACGGCCACGGGGCGTTGCCGGCCCTCATAGAGTGCCTTGCCACACAGCACGGTCAAGGCATCCTGCAACGCCTGCGCACCGGGCACTTTCTCGAAACCGAGCCAAAACTGACGGGCCAGCCAGGATCGGAAGCTCTTGCCGTTGACGTAGTGATTCTCGCGGTGGTTTTCGACCTTGATGGTAGCATAGGTAGTGTCGTCGTCATGCCAGAGTTCGACGTCGGCGGCCAGGTTCACCAGCAGTTGCGCCTGACTGAATCGTTCTTTTTTCTCGTTCTCATCTTCACTGCCGCCACCATCGCCTGCGTCCGCCACGTCCTGTTGTTGGTCTTGGGCCTGCTTTGCCTCGAAGGGCGCGGCCTGCTTTACCAACTCGTGCAACGCCTCAACCGTCCCGCCAGCCTCGAACCAATCGAAAGCGTCTTTCACTATATCGCCAGGCAACTCGATGACGCGAACCCCGGCGGCCACCCTGCTCAACGACTCTGCCACATATGCCGCGTGGTCCCTGCCAGCCTTGTCTCTGTCAGCGATGACGCAGACGCGCCGGTCGCGCAAATGCTCGTTATATCCTGGCTTCCATTTGCCTGCACCGCCGACATTGCACGTTGCTACTAGCCCGGCCTCTGCCAGCCGGTCCACATCTTTTTCCCCCTCGGCAATGAAGATGAGCGCCGCCTTGTCCGCCGCAATCAATTCAGGCAGGCGGTACAGCACGCGCCTTACGCCCTTCATCTTCCAAAGCCATTTGCCATTGCCATCGGGCTGGCGCTGCTTGAAGGTTTTGGGCGAGTAGCGGATGGCTTGATACAGAAGCTCGCCCGACTCATTGCGGTAGTCGTAGGTGGCGACAATCTGCGGCTCGCTAGATCGGCCATTGCTCTTTGCGAACAGCGCCGCTTCGGTAATCCCCAGCGCCTTGCAAACGTCCTTCACCGAGCAGCCAGCGTGACAGTGCAGCAGCGCCCGGCCGTCATCGCCACGCTTAATGCTGAGGCTCGCCTTGTTGTCGTCATGCGACGGGCAGCACGCCTGCCATTGGCCGCTGCCGGTGGCTTTGGCACTCTTTATCCGGAGAAAGATTTCCCGAACTGGGTCGGCTTTCGTGCTCATTGTCCACCCCGGCGCATGGCCTGCCATCGTTCGCGGGGTGGGCAATCAGCACGAAACCACGCCAAAACTTCGTCTCGGTCATATCGCTTGGCGCGCCCAAGCCGCCGGGCTCGCGGTCCAAATCGCCCTGTCCGCAGGAGAGCAAAGAAATGACTTTCACTGATTCCCAACAGCCCGGCGACGCCGCGAGCGTCAATGCCGACGTGATCTGTCAAAATGGGAAATTTACTCGGCACCGTGTACCCCCTTCCGGCTTTGCCGTCGGGCGTTCATCGCGCTCAATTCGTGACGCACCATTGCGATTGCCGCTCGGTCGTATAGCCGTAGCGTGCCGGCACGGGCGGCCGGCTGGATGTGACGACGGGTCGCCAGGACGTGTAGGACGCGGTGCAGCGGGGCTTTCACGTCTGCCGCGATCACGCCTGGCGTAATCAGTCTAGGCGTGGTTTTTGGTTCTGCCATGTGAGCACCTCACCAATGTGCGGGTGTTCACGTGAACAGCTTCAAAAGAGCATGATTTCCAGAGAAATATTAGGATTTTGCGCGCATGCGCGCCCGTGAGCGCTCATACTTACCTATGATCTTCCATAGAGCTTGGCCATGCGCGGCGCGCCTTTACGAGAATCAGGGGCATCATCTTCCAAAGGGCTTTGTTCGCTGTCAGCTTGTTGTTCCGCGATGAGTTTGGCTAGCTGCTTGTCTTCGACCCCAATCGTCAGTTCCATCTTCTTGGTGAGTGCGAACGTGACGGTCTTTTTCGGCTGGCGCCCTATGTCGCGCTGTTCTTTCACCGCTTTCCAAGCCGGCAGCTTGCTTACCAGACCAGTGGAGCATCCAACGCCTTTGGCCAATTGCCTTACCGTGGCATTCGGATTTTGCCGAAGAAGCTCCCGTGCCGTGATATTGGCCTCATTCTTGGTCACGCGTGAAGGTGGTTGCCGCGATTTCTCACCAGTTGACCGTTCATGAGCGATTTCATCCCATGTTGGAGCCCTCATTAACTGCCACGCTGTTTTGGCCAGTTCAATCCACCGGCCTCCCGAGTCCCATTGCAGAAAACATCCAAGGCCCGCGGCCGAACGGCCGAAACTTCCATCATCCTGAAAACCGCGTTCACCCCAAGCGGTCTGTTCCTTCAGGCCGATTCTGCCAGGCTCGAAACTGGGTGACAGTCGCAGCACGGTGATGAGTAGAATTTGAGCTGCGTCCCGTATCGAGAGAAGGCTCCACGCGTCGCGATCAAAGGGGAAATTGCGCATCGCATCCCGAATACGTGCTGGAAAGCTGGAATCTGCGGTCTTGTAGCGCTCGGCCTCGATAGAGTGATGTTGGTTCCACCAGTCGATCGTATCTCGATATCGGAGTGCGTTTTCGTATAAATCCGATTGTGCGGCGCTCACTAGCGCAACAATTTTTTCAATTTTGGACATGTCGAATCCGTGCCTAGGCAAAAGTCTCAGGGGCGCGCGGCAGTAAAGTTCCTGCCTCGTAACGCTGACGAATACTCGGTAACCAATTTTCCTTTGGATAGTTGCACAGTTGGTAGTACCACAACGCCTCCTCGTCCGGCATATCTCCGTCCTGCTGCGAAGGGTCTTCCTCGACTATCGGATTTTTCGGATGATAAAAGTCGGCCATCTGGAACAGCAGACGGCGATCCGCAGTCCCCTTGGGGCCAATACACTTAGCCGATTCGAGTAGGGCGTGAATTTGCGGTGAAATGTCTCGCATTGCCGCCAGGATCAAGGATCTTCGTTTGCGTTGAAAATCGGGGCTGCGGTTCAATCGCCAATAGGTGTCGCGACTGATGCCGGCTTTCTTACAAAGTTCGGCGCCGGTGAGCCGTAGGTTGCCAGGATCTGAAAGGACTAATAGAAGTTTACGTTCGCAACTGCTGCCGTCTCCAAAGTCATTCGCATTGGCAGGCGTGAACGAAGCCTGAGACGGCGACTGGTTTGTGCTGGAAATCCGGGAGCGCCCCTGGGATGGCTTACGCGATCGTTGCCCGGCGGTACGATCTTGTTCTCCCATAACACACCTTCTGGGCCAAAGTACGTGCTGGCTAAAGCTACGCTCTGCCAGATTTTCGGTCAAACGAAATATTGCTATTTTAGACGGTGGGAGAATCCGAACCTGCCAATTGATCGAGTCGTCTGAGTGGAATTCGTGGTGTACTTGAAATCGGGCGCGCCCACCTTCGGAATTTTACCCCCTTGATGGCTTGCACCTTCTGGCCTCTCCTGTATGTCACACGAAAACTATGGGCGAATCCCACGCAAAACGATAAAGATACTCGTACAGGTAGAAACACGTCTCGCGTCAAGGCGATGGATGTTTTTATCGATCCGGCGCCCGATTTCGTACGACCAACTTTAGTGATCTTAGGGGGTAATTTTGATCGCAATAGCCGTGCCCCAGATACTTTTACGTAGAGCGCTTGCGATCCAGTTTGCGAATGGCGCTGCGCAACGCCCGCAGAAATTCATCGATGTCGGCTTGGTCAAATTCATTCGATCCGTTCACGAGGTCGCTGATCTCTTTGTCCACGCTGGCTGTTAAGCGCCGGTCTGGCAGAAACAAATGCCAAAATTCGACATTGAGGGCACGCGCCAGCTTCTCGATCGCATCGAAGGATGGAGTTTTCGCGCCCCGTTCAATGGCTGATAAATGCTTGTAATCGATGCCTGCCGAATGTCCCAACTCTTCTTGGGTCATCCGCTTCGCAAGCCGCAAAACCCGCACTCGCCGACCAAATACCGCTGCCACAGTGTCCATCCGGCATCCTTGTTGCCGGAAGGGTAAAAACAACGGTCCAGGGCTAAACTCTACGATTGACGAATCTTTAGAAAGTCGCCTATTGAGACGATATAACCCTACGGCTAGAAAATGGTTTGACGTGTTCCCCGCGAAGCTCAACCACGGGGCTTAGTGTGATCCAGCGATTGTTGAAATTGGTCAAAACTGCGATCGTCGCAGTGGCGTTTACCGCGTTGACGGCGGCGGTACTGACGACCTTGTTTTCATTTGCGTATACGTATCGATTTATTGCGCGCTATGGGATAGTCAGAATCAACCGGCTGACTCAAGAGATATCCGTGATGTGCGACGGAAAGTGGATGTCGTTGGATACGTGGACTGATCGGATTGAAGAGGATTACAGAAGGCGGGAATCAAAACGGATTTTTAGCCAGCAGGACATTGAAAAAACGATTCTTGTTCCAAACAAACTTTGGGCTGGGCCGATGGCGATGCTCGCATTCAAAATTTACAATGGCACTTCCCGGCCAATCAACAAAATTAGGGTCAGGATTGTTCTGGAGCCAGCGATACAAATCCTGAGGGGAGATGTGTGGGAACAGGAGGCAGAACGCCAACGAAAAATACAATCAATCGATCAACCACTCTTCCAAACCTGCATCGTTCCGCCGCACAGTTGGGCCTACACGACGATTTCCGTGGACAATATACCAGAACAACTCGATGGTTGGAGGTGGTCAGCAGAACTGGTTGCAGCAAAGAGTGATAGCGACCCATAGCAGGAATTGGGAGATTCGATGATCAAGCGATTGGCAGACATCGATGGCTTCATTTTATCTGTGCCGCAACCCGCAATTCCAGCGGCGGCAATTGCGGGGAATCCGTTGTCAGCATCGCGGAGCTATTAAATGCGCCGGTGCGCTTGGGGAGTTGCACGATGACGACCGCTTCGGTGACTCCGGCACGATGGATAACTTGCGGGGGCACAGGCAGACTCGTGCATCCGCAGGAGATGTTGACGCCGCGGATTTGCAGATCGTGATCGGCCGGGTCGGTGAGCCTGAAGAGGATGCGCAACGTTTTTCCGGCATGTTGCGGTCCAAGGTCAGCCAGCCACTGCGTCGGCGAGACGGCTGCCGCGACGGCATCGGGAGGCTCCGGCGAAGAGGAGGTTTGGGTAATCGTCGGCGACGCAGGGGTTACGTTCGGCGCCGACTTGTGCCTGGCAAAGAAGAGCGCCGCCAGCCCGATGGCGGCAATGCTCAGGGAAATTGAGAATTGTTTGGGGGTGAAGCGTTCATTTGTCTTTAGCGGCGCGATGACGAACGCGAGCGATGCGATGATGCCGATATCCATCAGAAAGGTGTATATAGGCGGAACGGCGACCGGCCCGAAGCAGCCGCAGGAGCGGGAGGCCTGGTAGATTTTAGCGAGGGAAACAGCGGCAAATCCGATGAAGAGTAGGAGCGCCATTCCCAGCGCCCAGGCGCGCCGAACGCCGCTAAGAAGCCAGGCTGCCAGTGCGATTTCGACGGAAGCTTCGGCGAGTAATCGTCCGGAGGTCCGGCTCGTGGGCCATGCCTTCGCGACGGCGGCGACCAGCAGTAGTAGAGCCAACAGGCGCGGAAATACTCGCCCCACAAGCGAATCCGCCGTCGACATACGCGAGTTGGATAGCGTTACGTTCAAACTCATGGCAACCCCTGTGGCTCGGTCGCGGGTGAGGCGCTCATCAGCACCAGCTTTTGCCGGGCCCACGCGAGCCAATCAGGACGGGTATCCGTGGCGACCAATTTGGAAAGCAATTGCCTGACTGCTGTGTCGCGATCGCCGCGTCGGATGCGGGCACGAGCGTCGTTGCCGAGGAACTGCGGATTATCCGGCTCAATCTTGAGGGCCTGATCGTAATTGTCCACCGCTTCATCGAGCTTGCCGGCGGCTTCGAGAGCCAGACCGAGATTGCTTCTGGGTTCGGGCTGATAGGGCATCAGCTTGGCCGGGTACTGAAACTCCCAGGCGGCTTGGTAGAGATTATTTTTCGGCAGGTAAAGCGTACCCAGGTTGTTGTGGGCCTGGCCGTAGGTGACATCGGCATCCAGAGCTTTTTGGAGCGTCTCTTGTGCTTCAGGCCACTTGCCTTGATCGATCAGCGTTGAAGCTTGGCCGGTGAGCTTGCGGGCCAGGTCCGTGTCGCGATGCAGGTCTTTGGCTGAATCGTAGCTGCCATGCGAGGAACCGGGCATCGATTTACAGGCGCAAAGAGCGAGCGATAGAGCAGCACAGAAAATTGCCGTCGCAAAAGAAGAGAGGGGAATTTTATGGCTCGGCTTGAACATCAAGACCTCTGGTCGGAAAGATTCCCTGTCGGCAGGGGAGAATAGATGAGGTACGTCAGCGTGATCTGGGCGCTCCAAAGGTCGGTGTCTTCTTTTTGCGGAGGGGCGCTGAGGCGCAGGGCTTTGACGCGCAGGCCGGCTTGGCTCTGAGTCAGATGGGACAGAAGCGTCACGATTTGCGGCAGCGTTGCCTCGCGCAGTTGGATCACGGTGGGCTTTTCGAGATAGGCGGTATCGCCAAGCCGCGCGGCCGGTTCGGGATCGATGGCAGCGAGGTGCTCGGAGCCGGCGATGCCGCTGGATTGCGCGGCAGCCTCGATGCGCGCGGTCAACTGCTCAAAGGCCTGCTCCTGGGAATTGGCGACAGCGGGCTTGGATTGCATGGCGACCATTTGGGCCCCCAAGGTCTGGCAGGTTTGCGCATCGGCGAGGGCTGCTTGGGCGTCATCTTTGGATCGAGTCATCATCCAATAGCTCCAGCCATCGGCCAGAACCAGCGCGAGGGCGGCCACGAGGGACAAGTAGATCAATCGCCTGGACTTCATTGGCCCTCTGTTTCCTTGCCGGCTGCCAGGACCGGTGCAGAGCCGGATGATGAGGCCAATGAAGCGGAAATCGTGAAGGTGACGTCTTCGCCGCTGGGCTGCTCCGTATGGGGCGGGTCAACATTGAGTCCGGCGATGTGGCGGATGGCGGCGGCAATCTCATCGGCGGCGGCGTGATCGAGGGTCTGGCCTTCGAGATAAAGACGCTGCGGCTCAAACTGAAGTTCCAGAAGACGAAAGCGCATATTTGCGGGCAAGGCCGCGAGAGTGTCATGAAGCAGGGGAAGTATCGAAGCGGAAGGGGGCAGCGCGGTGGCAGTGCCGCTGAGCGCCCGCAGCCGCTTGGCTTCGCTGATCATGCGGGAGGTGATGCCCGGCGGAGGCGTTTGATTGGGCAGTGCCTCGCGAAAGGCGGTTAGCTGCTGGTTGTGGGCCAGTTCTGTTAGATGATCATATTGCATGCTGCGCCAAAGCATGCTGACGATGAATAAGATGGCGAGAAGCGCTGTCGCGGCGATCGCAGCGCTGAGTGGTCTGCGGACTTGCCGCAGGGGATGGGGGCTGGCAAGTTGGCCCGCTCGGAGCTCGACGGGAAGGCGATCGCCGCTGAGAAGCACCTTGCCGGTGGCTTGGACGGCGAATTGCAATGCCGCCCCGTCGGGTGGCTGGATTAATGCCACGCCCGGGAATTGCGCCAAATGATTTTGAAGATCGGCGTTCAATCCGATCGCGCAAAGCCGTAAAGACCGGCGTTTAAGAAAGGCAAAGCGCAATTGCATATCAATTGCGGCGACGCTCATCGCAAGAAATGCCCAGTTTTGTACAGACCCCCGTGCCAGCTCAATCCAGTTGAGGTGGCCATCCGTGACACACAAGACAGCGTCGATGGCATCGTCGTCTTGCCGGGCACACACTGCTTTGGCGATTAGTAATGCCACCGGGCAGAGGCTGATGATGTCGATCTGCTCTTCTTCAAAGGCGCGCAAAATTGGCTCGATAACCTCCACTTCGATAGCGACGCCGAGGGATGTTCCATTGCCAGGAATAAAATCCGCGACGAATTCTTCCAAAGCCAGCGGGAACTGCTCTTCCAACCGGAACCGCAATGTTGCCAGGCGGCTTCGTGGCCGCAGGCCCGCCTCGTCGACTGGAGCGCACATACACAGACGCGAGGGCAGGGCCAGCAGGACGTTCTGCCCTCGATATTCCATTTTTTTGAGCGACCGCGCAGCCAATACTGCCGCTTCGGCGTTGATGCCGATGGCGTCCTCGATAAGCGCAATCTCGCAAGCGTGATCCGTCACGCGAGCGACGGACCAATTCTTTTCACTGGCGAAGATGACATAGGCGCTGCGCATTGGCTTCCTTGTGTTTACGCTAACTTCCTTCCGCCTTGGGGACGGTGAGAACCATGGACTTGCCGAAGTAATCCACGGTTGCGCTGCCCTGCTGAATGTCGGTGATGCGGGCGTTGCCGGCGCTTTCGCCGACCCCCTTGAGTTGAACCGTTCCATCGGGCAACTGGATCATTGCTTTGCAGTGGCCCGGCTCGTAGATCGTCCCGGCCAGGCGAATGTCCAGGGGAGGAGTGGGCTTGGCCGCCGCCGGCGCGGCCGGCGCCGAGGGAGGCGGATCGTGCAAGACGCGGCGGAGCTGAACATGGGCCACTCGGGCGAGGTCGTCGGCGGAGACCGTTGCTTGTGCCAAACTTGATGCCGTTTGTGGCGATTGCGATGAAGGTTGAGCCGCAATGGCCTGGGTTTGGGGAGACATTGCGGCCCAAAAGATGAGCATTAAAGCGGCGGCGCTCATCAGGACCGCGCTACTCCATAGAATGAGACGAATCTGTCGAATCTTCATATCAAAAGTCCAGCTCATGTTTTTGCAATTCGTAATCGTCACCACTCGTAAGAATGCATCTCTCCGCCGATTGCTTGGCTTTCATCCAAAACTGAAAAGTTCCAGAAACTGCGCCGTTGGCCATGACAGATGATCCACAGACTGTGACAATTGGAGGTGTCGGTCAGGGCCGTTTCAGCCTGCGATCGGCTTGTGGAGTTGAGCCGAAGTTTATTGAGCGCATCGATCAGCCCGAGGTTGGGCTGCGCCTGTCTCAATGCCAGCAACTGCTCGATCTGGCTCAGGTTCAGGATCGTTCCGCAGATCTCTTGCAGCACGTCCTGGCTGACGCGATGAATGTTCAGTCGTCCATCCCCCCAGCAGGTTAAAACATCTGAGGGAGCAGCCTCTCGATCGCCGTGCAAGAGTTCGCGAGGCGCAAACGATTCAAAAACCTCCCCAAAACTCTGAGGGGAACTGTTTGCCGCCCATCGGAGATGGACCTTGCCGGCCAATGTGGGATTGGAGAGGGCCAACCGGCGGACGGCCAGTGCCGCTTGATTTTGCGACTGGCGAGCGATGAGCGTTCCAACATGGGCCTTGGCCGATTCATCACTGAAAACCAGTTCAAAATCCTGCCCGCCCAGCGCGAGATGCCCTCGCCATGAGACAACGGGCAACTTGAGCTTCACTTCGGCGGCATGGATAAGGGTTTCGGCCTTGGGCAGAAGAATTGCCCGGCACGTCAATGTTCCCCAGCGCCGCTGGAAGTCGGCTTGCGCTTCGTCGGCGGCTTGCGCGCGGGCCAGCGCCGCCCGGCTCACGGCTGCGGCAGCCAGGGCAGTCAAGCTCAGGAGCACCAGCGTCACCAGAAGCACATAGCCACAGTGGCGACGAACGGATGATGGAACGCACTGGCACGACACGCGGATAACTCCTTCAATGGGTTCTCATCTCAAGTACAATCTCATCTCAAGCACACAACCTGATCGATGTTTGTCCTGGGGTTTTCAAATACAACACGGAGATGGAATCGGCGAGTCAAATCGCGCGGTTGTGGCGCCGCGAGGAATAAATGCGCCGTGCCGTTTTGGTTATCTGCCAGTGGCCGCAACTCCAGCAGACGCGCATCGAACGCCACCAGGCCTCGATTGGGCATGGGGGAGATCGGATCGTCCGCAAAGCGCTGCTGGCGCACGAGCCAATGAAAGCCATGGTCCTCGATCAGGCGATAGGTCACGATGCTCGGGCGGTCGATGCGCTGCCAGGTTTGCCCATCAAGTGATGCGCAAGTCTCCAGGACAATATGGTTACTCTGATTCACCTGGATTTTAGTGGCGCTGAGCAAATCCCGCCGAAATAGTTCAACGAGGCTGGATTGATCGGCGGCTTCCGCCGGCCGCGCGGTGGCCAGGCGGACCCGATCGCGCGCGATGCTTGCCAGCATGGCGAGCACCGCGCCCATCAACACGACCGCGATCGCGGAGGCCACCACCAATTCGATCAGCGTGAATCCATGATGTTTTTGTCGCTTCACTTGGACCTTTCCGCCGTCGCTTCCGTTACGGGGTTCAAGATGATGTCCACTGTTGCAAGCGGCATGGGCACTTGTGCGGCACCACTCTTTTGCTCAAAAACTTCCAGCCGCACGGCTTGGACGTCCAGGGCGTTCGCTTGTCGGTTGTTCATCACGTGTGTTCGCCAGAGCATGCCATCGGATCGAAACACGCCCGAGCTGTTTCGCGGAAGCTGTGACGGGTCTTTCCACCAATCCGCCAGCAGCGCATCGGCCGCGGCCACCGCCTGCTGCTTGCGGCCGGCCAGGGACCATTGATGCAGATAGCGGCTACGCGCGACCACCAAGGATGCCAGGATCATCCCCAGAATCGCCATCCCGACGACGACCTCAATGAGCGTCATCGCTGCTGCTCGTTGAGCCGGCATCCTCATTGGGTCTCCTTTCCGCCAGGGGTTTATCGCTGGCCAGTGACTGGAAGATCGCGTCCACGCGCTTGTTGTCCTCCGTGCATAAACACCGCCCGGTGATTCCCGCAACAACGACATAGCGCGTGGGTTGATCGGGGCGCGAAACGCTCAGGGCATAGTTTGGGCTGAAGCCATCGGCGGAATATTCAATCGTTACTTGGCCGCTGGAAAATGTTTGCTTTCCCATTCGCGCCTCCAGTTCGTCTTTGGCGTCCCAATGCGCCAGCACGATCGGTTTTTGTTCTGGCGTGTTTTGCCAAAGGACCATTTGCTGGTCCAGATCGTAAATCAGTTGCTCCGAGGTATTCGCCTGTCGCGCTGCTGAGCGCGCCAGTGCGTCGGCGCGCATGAACTGATCGCATACGTCCTCCAAGCGGCGCTGGCTCGTTGTATGGGCCAAGGTCAAAACGGCCGCGCCGGCAAGCAGGGCCATCACCAGAATCACCGCGGCGAGCTCGATCAGTGTGAAAGAGCGTTGCCGACGAAAGGCGCTTTGCCGATTACAGTTGCCTCGGTGATTCGAATTGGATGTCGTGATGCCGCGGGATTTCATGGCGTTCCTTTCGCCGATGCGGACGAAGCGGCGTTATCGAGATTGTCACTGCTGATGTTGTCGTTGCCTTCCTTGCCGCCCGGTCCGAAGGAAAGAATCTCATAAGGACCATTGCGCCCAGGCTGGTTGTATTGATAGGGCCGGCCCCATGGATCGGCATGCACTTTGTCCACGTATTTGGGAGCCAGGATGGCCAACCCTTCATCGTTGGTCGGATACCGGCCGTTGTCGGCGTAAAAGGCGGCCAGGGCGCTCTTGAACGTGCTCAAGTCCGCCTTGGTGCGATTTTCTTTGGCTTTATCCAGGAAATGCTTGGCGCTGAGTGTGACGGCGCCGGCAAGGATGCCGATGATCACGATGACGATCATCAACTCGATGAACGAAAAGGCTTTGTTTCTAACGTGTTTAGCCCAATACATCGCGTTATCCGAGTACATCGCCGGCCTCCAGAATCGGGAGCAATGTGGCCAAGGCGATCGTCGCGACGATCGCGGCAAGGATCAGAATCAGGATCGGTTCCAAAATGGCCGTGGCGCGCTGAGCAGCCGCGGCCACTTGTTCGTCGTAGTCATTCGCGAGTCGATGAAGCATCTCATCCAGGCGTCCGGATTGCTGCCCGACAGAAAAGACCTGGACGACCAAGGGCGGAAACACCCCTGACGCTTGCAGGGCCGGCGCGATGTCACGACCCGCCGACACGGCCGTCTCACAGCGCAACAGCGCATCGGCAAGCACGACATTACGCGTGCTTTTTCGGGCGACTTGCAACGCGCGCACGAATACCACGCCGCTTTGCAGCAGGGTCTCCAGGATGACGGTTAACCGGACGATTTGACTTTTGCACAATAGCGAACCGATCAAGGGCAGTCGAAGAACAAACGCATCCCAGAGCCATCGGCCCCCGCGTGTTTTCATGATGGCGGCAAACGCGGCGGCCAGCACTGCAACGGCTACGGCAATCAGCCATCCCCACTGCACCAGAAAATCACTCGTCCCTTTCACGATCCGCGTGGGCAGGGGCAAGGTTCGCCCTTGCTCCAGGAGCGGCTGGAGAATCCCTGGCACGACAAAGGTCATTAAAAAAATGCTGACGGCCAGTGCCGTGACCAGCACCATCGCCGGATAGAGCAGCGCCGTCCCCACTTTGCCGCGCAGTTGCTGTCGCCGTTCGCGAAAACGCGCCAACCGCTCCAGGGCCACTTCCAGCGTTCCGCTGTCTTCGCCGACTTCGACGAGATTGACGCATAGCTCATCGAAAACTGCCGCATGATACGACATCGCCACGGCGAGTGACGAGCCGGCGACGATTTGCTCGCGCAAAAGCATGACTGTCGAGCGAAACGAGCCGCGATTCTGTGAGACGACGGTTTCCAGCGCGTCGGTCAATGGCGTGCCGACGCCCAGGAGTGTGGAAAGTTCGCGAGCAAAAGCGGTGACCTTGTGGTGATCCCGCCGCCGGCCTGCGAAGCGTCGCGATCTGGCGGCATGCACGGGTGAAAGGCGCTCGACCGTCAATCCGCGCTGACGGAGCAGGTCGCGAGCTTGTCGCGGAGTATCCGCCACAACGGTGCCGTTGGTGATGGCCGCCGCGCTGCTCAGGCTCGACGCATCAAACGCCTTGTACGCGAAAACCGCCATGGCCAACTTCCTCGTTCAAGCCTCGCTTTGCGGCAGGTCCTTTTTCACTTTTTCATCGGTCGCTTCTTCCAGCGCCGCGGTCGCTCGCGTGGTGACTCTTTGGACTTCCTCAATCGTCGTGATTCCGCTCAGGGCCTTGCCGATGCCATCCTCGCGCAGCGTGCGCATCCCCGCATTGATAGCGGCGGATTTGATTTGGCTCGCGGTCGCACAGGCTTGAATATGCTTACGAACGGCTTCGTCCACGCCCATCAATTCAAAAATGCCGATACGGCCTCTGAAACCGGTGGAACGGCAGGCCGGGCAGCCCGCGCCTCGGCGAAGTGTCGCGGGCTGATCCGTCGTACCAGACCACCTTGCATCTTCGCAGGATGATTCGACTGCTTGGCCGCATTGATTGCACACGCGCCGCACTAACCGCTGAGCGAGAACACCCGCGATGGAACTGGCCAGCAAATACGGTTCCGTTCCCAAATCCAGCAATCGTGTTACCGCGCTGGGCGCGTCGTTGGTGTGCAGCGTGGAAAAGACCAGATGTCCCGTCAGCGCCGATTGGATCGCCATGCTGGCCGTCTCGCGGTCGCGAATCTCGCCGACCATGATCACATCCGGGTCCTGCCGCAAAACGCTTCGCAGCCCCGAGGCAAAGGTCATCCCCTTTTTATCGCTCACCTGGGTCTGGCTGATTCCTTCCAACTGATATTCGATGGGATCTTCCAGCGTCAGCACGTTGTGTTGCCGGCAGTCGATCTCTTTGAGGGCCGCGTAGAGCGTCGTCGTTTTGCCCGAGCCGGTGGGGCCCGTCACCAGAACCAAGCCGTGATCGAGACCGATCAGTTTACCAAACCGCTCCAATGTCCCGCCCTCCATGCCTAGCTCTGTCAGCTGATAGAGGCGCGCGCTTTTATCGAGCAATCGCACGACCATGCGCTCGCCATAGCTGGTGGGTAGGCTGGCCAGGCGAAGATCAATGTGACGGTCGCCGATCTGCACGGTGGCCCGCCCATCCTGGGCCAGACGCTTCTCGGCGATGTTCATTCGTCCCATCACCTTCAGGCGTCCGACGACCTCTTCGTGCAGATTCCTGGGGAGCTCAAAGGCATCGAAGAGCATGCCATCCAGGCGGATGCGCACCACGAGCTGGTCATCCGTCGGCTGAATATGCACGTCGGACGCGCCGCTCTTGACGGCTTCGAAAAGAATGAGGTTCACCAGCTTAATCACCGGCGCTCGGCCGCTGATGTCCAGAAGATCTTCACGGCCGGATAATCGCTGCACTTCCTCAAGGACGTCTTTGCCGTCAAAGCTTTGGATCATCTCCTGGGCTTGCCCCGTCCGCTGCTGGTAGGCTTCATTGATGGCTGCATGGATTGCCTGGGCGGGAGCAAAAAGAGGCGTCGCGAAACGACGGAGAAACCGCCCGACGACATCCAACTGTTGCCAGCTCTTCGGGTCCGACATGGCCAGCAGCACGGCATCGTCCGTGCCGGCAAATCCCATGATTCCGTGATGCCGGGCAAAGGCGATGGGAATGCGCCTCACAAAATCCGCGCTGGTCGGAAATGTCGATAAACTCCCCGCATACGATACGCCCATGGCGGCAGCGAATTCGGGCAGAGGCACGCTGCCGTCCTCGTTTTTCGAATGAGTTTGAGGCAATACAGATTGTTCGACAGCGGATGTCATCCGATATCCTTAACGCATCAACAGCGGCTGGCTCATGGGAAAATCCCCACTTAATCCGGCCGCTTTCGCATCCTGCTCGGAGATCAACTTCAAATCCTGGAACTGATCGTCCCGCAGAATCAGCGGACGAATAAATACAAACAGGGTCGAGTGACTGTCGGCGCGGTTCTGCTGCGAAAACAGGTGCCGGATCACGGGGATATCTCCGATGAACGGAATCGTCTGACGCCCGGCGCTGGTGTTGGTGCTATTCAGGCCTCCGACAACGATCGTGCTGTCATCGGGAACGGTGATCTTGCTCTGCACGGAATCGGTCTGCCGAGGCGGCGGAACGCCGTTGGTTGCCTGTCCGGTAAAGTTGTTCAGCGTCACCAGATATTCCAACTGAAGATGATCTCCCTCGCTGATGTGGGGCGTAAGCGTGATCGTCGTGCCCGCGGTGGCATAGCCGGCAAAGCTCGTGGTGGCGACGGTGTTCGACGCGTTGACGCTGGTGAACGGCTGTTCGGCCACGCTGCTGAGCGTGCCGGTCGCATTGTCGTTCACTAAAATCCGCGGTGCGGAAAGAACCCTGGCCCGGCTATCGGTGGCCAATGCTTGGATAACGATCTGGGCAACGCTGGAATTGAGCAAGGTGCCGTTGAATCCAGGGCCTGGCTTGAGGGTCAATACGCCCGTGGAAGGATCGGGCGTGCTCAGCCCAAAGGAGTTGAACGTCACGACTCTTGGGCTGCCTTTGGTGTCGCCACCCACTTCCACCCCGACGGAAAAATTACCCGAGGTATCAATTGTTACCAGCGTGCACTCGATGAGAACCTGGGGGCGACGCTTGTCGAGCATCTTGATGAGGCCCTCATACATCTTTTGAGTGGCAGGATCGGCCTCGACGATGATCGTGTTGGTATTGGGATCGGCCGTGATGGTTCCCTTGGCGGTGTGAACGCCGGCGATTGGCTGAGGCGCGGGAGTGCCACCCGTCGGTGGCACGGTGCCCGAGGGCGCGGAAAGAGAAGGCGCTAAACCTTGCTGCGCGTAAGGCATGGCTGGACTCGGGCCGCCTTCTTGGGATGGAGTTTGTGGTAATTGTGTTTGAGAATTTGGGTTGGCCAAGGGTGCAGCGCCGGGGCCCGGCGCCGGCGATAGGGGAACCGTTGGACCTCCCGCGCCTTCATTGGTTTGCTGCTCCTCTTCAAGAGATCGAATCGTTGCCAGTACATCGGCAGCGGTCGTGTTGGTCAGTTTATAGAAACGGATTGGGCTGGCCTGCTCGCTGATGGGAAGATCGAGCTGTTCCTTCAGGCCTTCGATTCGTTGATGGATTGCTTGGGTGGTCGTTGCGATCAGAAGCCCCGAATCTTTATCGGATGCGGATTGGTACAGGCGTTTCGCATCGGCCGGATCAATCAGTTCGCGAACCAGCTTGTCCAACCGATCCGGTGAAATGGACCGCAAATTGTAAACTTTGGTCTCCAGAGGCAGTGGCACATCCAGTTGCGTTGTCAAACCCGCAAGCGCGGAGACCTTGGCGGGTGGCCCAATCACGATCATTTGATTGGTTCGGGTGTCCTGGACGATCTCCAGAGTCTGCGCGGGCGCATTGGTCGTCCCTCCTGAGATTGCTTTATCGCGTGCCGCGTTAATCTGCTGAAGCTGTGGGACCAGCGCGCCGACATCCACGTTTTTGATGGGAATGAATTGGATGTCCACATCTTGCGGCGGCCGATCCAGTAGATGCAACAAATCCGAGATTCGGGCGATCGTCGAGGCAAAGTCGCTGACGATCAGCAGATGTTGCTCGGCCAGCACGATGGTGTTGCCGCCCGGCTGGCTCAGATAGGGTTTGATGACGGCGTCGGCTCTTGAAGCGTCAGCATATTGCAACGTAAAGACTTGCGTCACAACCGCCGACGGCTGGCTGGCGGGCCCCGATGAACGACCCGCAGGACCGGCGGCCGAAAATAAATTCGGCACGGGGATAATCTTCTTCCACCCTGGCTGGTCCGCATCGACGATGATCAAGCTCTTCATCTTGAGCGCGCTTTGCAGAAGCCCCAGGAGCGAGCTTTTGGAAATTTTCACGGGAGACACGAGCGTGATCTTCTGCGCCACCGTCTGCTCGTCGTAAATGAAGTTGATGCCAAGCCTGTCCCCCACGTATTGAATTAAAACTTTGAGCTCTAAATCCGGCGGAAACTGTAAAGCGATCAGTTCCTCGCCGCTTTGCGTCGCGGGAGTCGTGCCCTCGCCGGCCACTTGGCCCAAAGACACGTGAGCCACTGCCAGTAGGACAACGCAAATCCAAAACATCCATTGCTTTTGTCTTGCGTTTCCCATGTCTGCGTCCGTGGCCTCGGGGCCGCTTTGAACTTCATCGGAGGGAATTGCAATTGGTTTACCTACGCTCGCGTCGCGCTGTCAATCAAAATCCGGATGACAAAAAGTTAACTGATGAATGACAATAACTTTTCCACGTCTCCAGACATGTTTGATATAGAATAAACAAATGAAGTTCCAATGACGCGAAAGTGGTAATTTTTCCTTGACTTGGCCCCATCGGCATTGGCAGAGTGTAATGTATTCCAACTTGGCGTATCGGAGAACGATCGATCGCCGGGTTGTTGCGGAGAAAGTCGGAAGGTTCGTGCGACTTCCGGCGATGTTGCACAAAAGGGTAGAGCCGGCGCCGCGTTGACGTCGGGTCCAACACCGCGGAAGTGGTCGTCTTCCGATTTGTGATTTCATAAAAACGGAATAAGAGTAGGCGCCCATCCAAGGCTGGAGGTCTGAACGTTTTGGATGCATAGGGATTCCGCGCGCCAGAATTGGTTGTATCTACTTGAATCGAAAAGGAGAGCGACATGTCGATATTCCCTCGACGACGGACAGGGGACAAGGTCACAAGCAGCCAAGTCTCGCCCAGCCGCTGGCGGACAAACTGGCGATGGATGGCCTTCACCGGCTTGATTGTCGCGGCCCTCGCGACGACAAGCTGGATGACCAGGGGGCCATCGTCCATCGCTCCCCGCGCAGTGGCTCAAACGACTTGGCCCTCACCCCCTCCGGGGTATGACGCCATACAGGAGATCTGGCGCGCCGCGACGCAGGCGGCCGCCACTCAGCCTGCAATGGAAATGGCTGCATTGGCGCAGGCCCAGGCAAATTGGCGGGTGTATGGCCAGCTCAAAGGGGAATTGTCCTTCATGCAAGACCATCTGGCCCGCATGCAGGCGCAGGGACATTCGGACGCGGACATCCAGTCGATCCAGGGCGTGATTAGTGATTTACAGACCCAAGTGCAGACGGCGGCCGCGACGACTCAGCCGACCTCCCAGCCTTGCTGCGGCGGGTGAGCTATCGGAGCGGGTGGCCAAGAGGGCCGACATCATCGCCGACAACATTTACTCGTGAAAATAACCTTGAGGGAGTTTCCTATGCAGTTCGCGAACAATTCACAAACGAGGGATCATTCGCAGGGGTTTCATCGAGCGTTGCAAAACATTCACCATTTTAGCGGAAGGGTCCGAATTCTTGTGTCGTTTTTTGCCGCGATCTTGACTATAGGAATTAGCAAAACAGCCTGGGGTATTCCCTGGTGCGTCGGCTACACGTGTACCGTGACGTGGAATTATGGTACCTACGCGGGAACGACGACCCAGACGCTCACCACGGACAATGGCTCCGGAAGCAGCTGGTATAGCTCAGGAAGCGATCCCATCGTAGGCTATCCAACAGGGCATCCATTAATCACATTGTACAACGGTGGGAGTTACCTGGAGGTGTTCTATGCACCTTCGGCGGGTATTCCCGCTACTCCAGATGCGGGATGGAAATTGACCTCACTCAATGGAACCTGGACGAAAGATACGGGGCTCCCCTTTCACGCCGGCGAAACGCTCGTGGCCCTCCCAAGTTGCCTTGACCAGACTC
>CAZCKE010000015.1:0-20830 GCA_964499005.1 uncultured Tepidisphaeraceae bacterium | reverse complement strand
AGCCGATGTGGCTGGCGTCCGCGCTGGCCAAGAGCCGGTAACTTCTCCCGATGGCCCAGAAGTTCGCCGATCACCCTTGCCAGTTCCGCGGGATCGTTCTGGGCGATCGCTGCGCCGGCGGCGGACAATTCCTGCCAGATGTCGGCCCCGCGCGTGGTGACAATCGGCGTTCCCGCGGCCAGCGCCTCGGTCAGCACGATTCCAAAATTTTCCTGCTGCGTCGGAAGGACAAAAAGATCGCAAGCCTGATAGAGGGAAATTTTCTCGATGCCGCCGACCATCCCCAGAAAATGAACGCGATCGCCGAGATTCAGGCGTGCGACCTGGTTGTGCAATTGTTGGGTATAAGCCGCGTCGCCGCTGCCGGCGATGAACAGCCGAAACGATCGGCCGGCCTCTTTGAGTCTCGCGGCAGCGTCGATCAAAATGTGCGCGCCCTTTTTCTCATGAAGGCGGCTGAGAAAGAGGATCTTGGGCTCATCGGTGTTGACCGCTGGAAACGCGTTCAGCGCTGGGCCGCTGCCCGGCAGCGCGGCAAAGGGAGAGGTATCCATCAAATTCCAAAGCACGGCTTCGCGCGAGCCGGGGAGCCATTGGTGCGATTGAGCGTATTCGGCCGCGGCCGTGTAGTGGATGCGTGCGGCGCGGCGCATATAGTTTCGCCCGCCCAGCATGAGGAAAAGGCGCTTTTTGAGGCGCTTTTGCGACATGGCCCAGTCGCTGAGCATGCCATGAATGGAGACGACATAGGGGACGCTGGCTTGCCGTGCGGCTTTGGCCATTTGCATGTTGCTGGCGGTCCAGGGGCAGTGGAGGTGGGCGACGCCGCCTCCCGCGAGGGTTTTGCGGAAGATTTCGACGGACTGGGCGGGGACCCAGCCATTGGGGCGAGAGCTTGGCGGGACCCAGACGACTTTGGGTTTGCCTGGAGAGCCGTCCCAATCCTTGGGGACATCCGGCGAATCAAACGTCACGAGGATGACGTCATTTCCGCGCGCAGACAAGATGGTGCACCAGTCGAGCACGGCCCGGACGACGCCGCCCAGGCGCAAGTCGATCGCCGGAGCGTAATGGATGATTCGCAACCGCCGGGGCGATGCATGTGAAGGCGCCGGTGCGGTGGTTCCACTGGACATGATCAAATCGCGACGAGAAAAATGGGGGCTGGCAGCGCGTACCGCGCGTCCTTATTCTATCGGGCTCTTCATCGTGACGGAACCCGCCCACCCCATTCAGATTGCCCTGATCTCCAACGAGCCGACTCCGTATCGAATTCACGTGCTTCGCCGCTTGGCGGACGAGCTGCCCGGTGTGCGTGTTCACAACATCTTTACCCATCGCGTCAAGGACGCCAGCGTTCCCTGGCAGATCGAGCTGGATGCAAAATTAAACCCGGTATTTTTTGCCGATCACCATCTCCAAGCCGGCAAGCCGGTTTCGTTTCGCGCCGTCGCGCTATACCGCGACATTCGCGATTATCTTCTGAAGCACAACATCCGCCTGGTGGTATTGCTGGGATACAACGATGTTACCCGGCTGCTGTTAATCCGCTGGGGCCGCCGGGCCGGCGTGCCGATCCTGCTCACCGGCGACTCCAATGTCTTCGCCGATGACCGGACCTCGACGACCGTCCGCACAATCAAGCGCCCCGTGGTCCGTTGGGTCCTGCGGCACATCACCGGGTTAATGCCCATGGGTTCCTGCGGCCGGGCGTTCTTCAAGCGCTATCTCGACCACAGCCTCCCCGAATTTCTCTTCCCCTACGAGCCCGACTATGCCGCGCTGCGGAAATACGATCCGGCTGCGCTGACGCAGTTCTGCCAAACGCACGGAATGGCGCCCGACCGCAAGCGGCTTCTCTTTTGCGGTCGACTCGTTCAAGCCAAACGCGCCGATGTCCTACTCCGCGCTTTTGCACGCATCGCGCCCACGCGTCTGAATTGGGATTTGGTCATCGCCGGCGACGGGCCGCTGCGCGACTCGCTCCAGGCAATGATTCCCGCCGATCTCCGCTCGCGCATCAAATGGATCGGCTTTCAGCAGTTCTACCAGATGATCCTTACGTATCACGCCTGTCATGCCTTCGTCCTCCCCAGCGAATTCGAACCCTGGGGCGTGGTTATCAACGAAGCCGTCGCCTGCGGCCTGCCGATCGTCACGACCGCCGTTGTCGGCGCCGCGGCCGAACTAATCCGCCACGAATCCAACGGCCTGATCATTCCCCCCGGCAACGTGGACGCGATGGCCCTCGCCATAGCCCAAATCACCGAGGGGGAACGGCATACGCAATTGGGCTCGCAAAGCGCGGTAATTCTGGAATTGTGGCAACGCGTTGGAGATCCGGTTGAGGGTGTTCGTAAGGCGTTGCGACACTTCGGTTTGACGAAATAAAAGGGTTAAACGCGAAGCCCAAAACGTGCTGGGCGCTCCCCAAAAATTCTGGTAAATTCCTCCCTCTCTCGACCCCGATCCGAGTTCAGATTTCATGACCCAGACGGATATCGATCTCTGGTCCGAGTCCCAGGTGGCCAGTGCGCCTGCCGGGACGGCATTTGTTGAAGGCCGGGCGCGCTCGCTTCTTCAGCCGATTTTACTGCTGGTTCCGGTGATCCTCAGCGGCGTTTCCTATTACTCCGGCGGCGCGCCGCTCCTGACGGATTTTGCGTTTGTGGTGCTCAGCGTCTTGTGCGTCACGTTCGTCGTCGCGGAGATTTATTCTTTCGACCAGCGCCTGGGGATCGGCGGGCTGGTTGTTTACGGCGGGGTGCTCGTCTGGTTCTGCTACGACTATTTCAACCATTGGTTTTTGCGATCGATCCCGACCTGGCAGATGCCGTTCAGCCAGGAAACGGTGGCCAAATCCGCCTTTGCCCATACGCTGCTGGTGCTCGCGATGAGCGTTGGATTGCGCCTGCGGATCGGGCGATGGCTCCCGCGCTGGGTCGCGCGGATGCCTGAACCCACGGACCAGATCATTTTCGTTTATATCATCGTGTTGACGCAGATCATCGGCTTTCTGCCGTACCTGCTTTTCACGGTCGAGCCGTTCTACCTGGCGATCTGGCACCAGATCGTCGCCGGGCGCGGCGGAGGCGGCACCGAGTGGACCGTGGGGCGTACCGGCAATCTCAATTACAACTGGGGAGGATACCTCGCCCAGATCATTCAGGTCGGATCAGGCGGCGGCGTCTTTGCCGCTTATTACGCCATATTCCTGGCTCGAAGCTGGCGGGGCGCGGTCGCCTGCATGGCGGTCTGGGCGGTGTGGCTGCTCATGGGATTCGGAACCGGCACGCGCGGAGAAGTCGGCTTCATGCTGCTGCCCCTGGCGGGGTTTCTCATGATCAAATTTCACTCTCGAGGGGCCGAATTTCTGCATCGATTTCGATTCCGGGCGTACGTGATCGGCGCGATGGTCATTTTCGTGGGACTGGTGCTCGTGCAGGTCCAGGGGCGCTTTCGTAACGCGGGGTTTCTCGATGCCGACCTTTCCAGCGTCGAATTGACCAATCTTCAGGGCAACGCGATGTTCTCCGAGGGCCTGACCGGTTTTTCGCTGATCCCGGAGCATCGCAATTATTTTTACGACCAGTTCCCGATGGCGACGACCATCCTGCCGATCCCCAACTTTATCTATTGGATGGCCATTCATCCGATCCCGCGCGTACTATGGAACGATAAGCCGGTCGATCCCGCGGGGCCGTGGTACAACGACGTCGCGCTGGGAGGGAGCGGGGAATTTGGAGGGCGCGTCGAAGGCACCACTATCTCCGAGGGAATGGCGGGGTACTGGTTCTTTCGTTACGGATTCATCGGCATCGTCGAAGGGGGATTGCTGGTGGGATGGATTTTATTTTCCTGTGAGAAAATGCTGCTGAACTGCAATGGGCGAACGCTGCCGGTCTTTTTTTCGCTTGGCGTGGCGACGTGGCTCTTCCGCTGCTATCGGGATATCTCGTTTCCTGAATTTTATGAAATGTGCATGGCGCTTTTCTGCATTTCAGCGTTGATCCTGACCCTAAGCCCATTTGGCCAGCGGCCGGCCATTGAAGCCTGATGAACTGGCTAGTCACCCAGATCGGCTCTCGCGAGCATTACGCGGTTCCCCGCGCGTTTCACGCCCAGGGAAAATTGCATCACTTCTACACCGATATCTGGTCGGGTCGATTTCACGGCCTGGCCCGGCATCTTCCCGGCCCGCTCCAGGCGCTGAACCATCGGTTTCATCCGGACCTGCCGCGCGATAAGGTCACCAGCTTCAATTTTGCAAACCTGCGCCACATGGCGAGGGGGAGGCTTCATCGCGGCACGCAATCGATCGAGCAGGATTTCGACTCGTTTGCGCGCATCGGCCAGGAGTTCGCCCTGTGCGTGAACCGGCATCTGGCCAAACACCCCTTCGACCCGGCGGGCGCCACGGCGTTTTTGTTCAGCACGGGGGCACTAGAGACCTGCCAGCGGATGAGACAAATGGGCGTTCCCGTCGTGGTCGATCAATTGGATCCCGCTCGTCTGGATGAGCAGATGGTGCAGGCGGAAATGCAGGCGTGGCCCGATTGGGAGCCGTTTCCCGGCAAAATCCCCGAATCGTATTACGCGCGCCTGGCGGAGGAATGGCGCAGCGCCGATCTGGTGCTGGTCAATTCCAATTGGTCGCGGAAAAATTTGCTCGCCGAAGGGATCGACGACCGCAAGATCGTCGTCGTGCCGCTTTGCTATGAACCGCGGTCCGCCCCGCCTTTGTCCCGGTCGAAGGATAAACCGCTCACCGTTCTGTGGCTGGGGCAGATCATTCTGCGGAAAGGAATTCCCTATTATTTTGAAGCAGCAAGGCAACTCGCTTCGACCCATATTCGCTTCATCACGGCGGGTCGGATTGGGATCAGCCAAACGGGTCTAAATGCGGCCCCGCCAAATATGCAGGTCCTGGGGCGGGTCTCGCGGCAGCGGGCTGTCGAGCTGTTCCGGGAAGCGGATGTGTTTGTTCTCCCGACGATTTCGGATGGATTTGCCCTGACGCAGTTGGAGGCGATGTCGTTCGGACTGCCGGTGATTGCCACGCCCAACTGCGGCGAGGTCGTGACCGATGGGGAGGATGGCTTCATCGTGCCGCCGCGCGACAGCCAGGCGCTGGCGAGTGCGATTCTTCGGTTGGACCAGGACCGCGATCTGCTACGGCAAATGTCGGCCCGGGCGACGCTCAAATCGAAAGAAGAGCGGTTTACGTTGGCCGGGTATGTCCAGGCGGTTGAGAACGCCCTGGAATCGTGCATCAGCTCAAAGGCTTGATCGGGGGCAAAAGGGATTTGATTTCTTCCAGCGGCATTGATCCGCGCCGACGCAGCAGGCGGGAGAGCGTGTAAATATTGCGCGGCACGGGGGCTCGCCGGCTCCATTCGTGCGGAATGCACGCGTAGCCTTGGGCAAGGCCTTGGATCATTCTCCATGGCCTTCGGACCTGCCAGCCGGTGCGAAGACCATTGAATGTCGTTGCGGCCAGGTGCGCCGGCAGATGGGGCATCGGGACATTGTGCCAGGCGAAGAGCACGTCGTTGCGCCGGCCATAAAGATCACGGCGGCGAAAATTGCGGCGCGGGGATTCGAAATGGTGGATCGGATCGGCCCCTCCAAGGCGGACAACGTATCCGGCGGCCAGCATGCGAATGCTGAAATCGCGTTCCTCGCCCTGGTGGAAGAGATATTCGCGAAATCCACCCAGATGGGTGAACAGATCACGCCGGACAGCGTAGGCGGTTCCCTGAAAGCTGTCGGTGATGGAGATGTTGGCGTCAGGAGCTTGTTGAAGCACCCGGGGGCCGCGATTGACGTCGATGAATGGGATTGCGACGACGCCAATGCGGGGGTCCTGAAATTCCGCGAGAATCTGTGCGACGATCGTCGAGGTGGAAAATATCGCGTCGTCGTCGAGGGAGAAGATAATGTCGGTTTGGATCAAGCGTGCGGCTTGGTTTCTTGCGACGATGTAGCCGCGAGATGATTCCGCCCGCTCCAGGCGAACGCGGGGAAATCGGTCGCGGATCATGTCTGGCGTGCCGTCGGTGGAGGCGTCATCCATGACCAGGACATCGGGGGAGGCGGTTTGGGAGAGGGCCGATTCGATGGCTTTGGCCAGGTCGTCGCGGCGGTCCTTGGTCGTGATGACGACGGTGGCGGAGAGGGTCACGCACGTTCCCCGATCTGCTTGGCGGGGACGCCGGCGACGATGGCGAAAGGCGCCACGTCCTGGGTGACGACCGCGCCGGCGCCGACGATGGCGCCTTGGCCAAGGGTGACGCCCTTGAGAATGATGGCTCCGGCGCCGATCCAAACGTCGCGGTCGATTTTGACAGGGACGGTGGTCATGGGTTGCCGCTGGACGGGCTGATCGCGACGGTGCTGATGATCGCCGTCGGTGATGTAGCAGAAGGGGCCGATGAAAGTATTGTCGCCGATCTCGATTCGCTCGTGGGCGTCGATCATGGTGTAGCGATTGATGTAGGACCCCTGTCCGATGAGGATTCGCGGCTGGGGCTTGCGATCGCCGGTGGCCAGGAGAACGACGCCCTGATCGAGGGAGACATGATCGCCCAGTTGAATGTCCCAAGGGTTGCGGGGGATGCTGATGTTCTGGAGCCAGCAGTGACGGCCGAGGCGCACGCCCAAGAGGGAGAATTTGAATCGCCGCCAGCGAATGGCAATCGCCGTGGGGAGGCGGAGGAGGAGGTTGGCAGAAGATTGGCTCATTCTTTGGGCGATCCGCGATTGAATTTCCCGGTCAGGGCCAGGAGCGGAAAGCCGGCGAGATAACGTAAGCGGCCTTGGCCCAGATGCCAGCGAAAAGTGCGGCGGTAGAGGCTCCAGCTCAGGGAGGTGTTGCCTAGTCGCAGGCATTGGATGGAGAGGGGGCGGGCGTGCATGGTGATGAGGGTTTGGCGCTGTTTCCGGCGATCGTCGCCGCCGGGGTAACGGCCGGATTGTTCGGAATCGAGCAGCAGCTTGAGGCCCTGGAACGATTTTTGGGAATTATGCGTGATATTGCCGAGATGTTCACGGTAGCCGAAGGTGGGAGGGGAGGTGACTTGAAGGAAGCCGGGGGCAGTGCCGAGCTTCATGGCCAGGTCGGCATCTTCGCAGTTGACGGCCTGTTTGGCGAAGCCGGTGGTCGAGGCGAGGACATCGCGGCGAATGACGAAGGAGGAGACGCCGAACCAGCGCCATTGGTCGCCGGAGGCAAGGTAATCGTCGAAGGCGTTGGCGAGGGGCGGGGCTTCTTGCGCGGAGATCAATTCGGATGTATTTTTAAAGAGAAGCGGTTTGCCGGCGATGAAAGAGGGGTTGCGGTTGGATTCGATGAGCTGGCGATAGGTTTTGAGGGTCCAGGGGAAAAAGAGGTCATCGCTGTCGAGGAAGGCGATGTACCGGCCGATGGCGCGGGAGATTCCCAAATTGCGGGCGGCGCCGGGGCCCTGGTTGGGTTGCTGAAGTGTGGTGACTCGTGTGCCGTACTGGGAGAGGATTTGGAGGGTGGCGTCGGCGGAGCCGTCGTCGACGGCGATGATTTCAAAGTCCGTGAACTCCTGGGCGAGGATGGAATCAATCGTCTGGCCGATCAGATCGGCGCGGTTGTAAACGGGAATAACCACCGAGAAAAAGGGCATCGAGGGGGTGAGCATAATCGAGATTTGGAAAAAAGGTGGGGGAGGGTCAAAAGGGAGGAACGAACAGGAAATGGGGATTTGGAATCTCATTTAAGAGATTGTGGGGATTGGGGTTATTGCGATCGTGTTTAATGGAGTTTGGTTTAAAACGAACAGATTTCATAGCGTTTTTGGGGCGATGGCACGGGGTGGAGGGGGTTGGGGAGGGCTGGAATTTGGGTGGAAACGGTCGGGATTCGAGCAGATTTGAGCGCGCCATGGAGCGATTCAGCTCTTGCGCGCTTCGACATAGAGGGAGAATTTGGCCCAATTGGGATTGTCGCGGTTGGCGAGCATCGGGTCGGCCGATTCGTTGATGGTTTTACGGTCGATCTGGGTGAAGCCGGCGCGAGTGAGGTGCTGGGTCATGGTCTGGAAATCCCAGGCGCTGCAATGGCGGTTCCACTTGGTGTCGCGGAAAACGTGGTCGAGCATCTCCATGGGGGTCTGGATGGATAGGTCCTTCATCGCCCAGGAGGGGTAGAGTTTGAAGATATCGTCGCGGCGGGCGGGGTCGCCTTCGCTGTAGAGGTGAGTGAAGAGCTCGGCATCGGGGACGATGATGCGGAGGATGCCGCCGGGCTTGAGGATGCGATGGGATTCGCGGAAGAGCTGGTCGGCGTGGTGGTAGGCGATGTGCTCGACGACATGGTGGGTGTAAATGCCGGTCCAGTGATCGCTTTGGAGGGGGAGGGGGAATCGCATGTCGATGTGGAGATCGACTTTGGGGTTGAGGAAGCAGTCGGTGTTAAGGAATTGGTCGAAGTGGTTGGAGCCGCAGCCGAGGTGAAGGTAAGTGAGGGGGGTGGAGTGGAGGCGGCGGGCGAAGAGGCGTCCGAGGGCCGTGCGGGCTTCAAAGCGGAAGGAGTCGAAGAGATCGACGAGGTTCTCGGAGAGGTATTTTCGGGGGTTGCCGAGCATTGCGTAGCTTGTACTGCGGTTTTACTAGAGTTTCACTGGGGAAGGGTGGCAATGTGAGGGCGGGCGGGTAATCTCCGCGGCTCTGCCGACAAGAGAATTCTGCCGCATAGCGGCGGCGCATCAGCGGCGAGGGTGAGATGGTTTGTTTTGTAATGGCACTGAAATCCAAGCGGTTGTCGAATAACTGGGGGAGGGTTTCCCAGTTGTGCGAGGCCGCGGTGCAGTCGGCGTATCGACAGACGGAGAAGGACATTCGGATCTTGCTGGTGTGCCACGAGTCGCCGGAGTTGAAGGAGCGATACGACTCGAGGTTGGAGATTATCAACGTTGATTTTCCAGTGCCGCCGCAAGATGCGAAGCTGACCATGACGGACAAATGGCGGAAGCTGGCGGCGGGGATGGTGCGGGCGGGGAAGCTGAAGCCGGATTTCGTAATGATCATGGACGCGGACGATCTGGTGAGCAATCGGATCGGGGCGTGGGCGAAAGAGCACCCGAATTCCAATGGCGGAGTGATCCGGCGGGGGTACGTGTATTGCCCGGGGAGCCGATGGATTGAGAGGAAGGACGATTACAACTGCGGGACTAATGCGATTGTGAGCGCGAGGCTGATCCAATTTCCATCCGACACGAGCGAGGAAAGCTTTCAAGCGTGCTCTGTGTTGAGGTGGGGGCATATGACGATCGAATCGGAGCTGGCCAAGGCGGGAACGCCGCTGGAGGTGCTGCCATTTCGGGCGGGGATTTACACGATCGCGCATGGGGACAATCACGCGGTGCAATGGGCGGACTATGGGCCGCGGGGGTACTACGTGAATTTGAAATCGCTGATCCGGCATCCGCTGAGGATGAGGCCGTGCACGGCGGGGGTTCGGCGGGAGTTTGCGATGGATTATTTGCCGGGGGCGAATTAACCGGCGGATTTGGCGCCGGGACGAAGATAGAGCTGAAAAAAGAGCGTGGGGAGCAGGGAGCGGATGCCGGGGCGTCGCCAGCCGCCGAGGCGGAGGTACTGGCGGAATTCTTTTCTAGCTGCGGGGCGATCTCCTGCCTGGAGGTACTTGAGGGTAAGGGTGCCGGCGAGTTCGGCGTAGATGGGGTGAAATACGTCGGGTCTACCGGGGAGAACGTGCTGCTCGAATAATCGCAAGACGCGGAGGGTCTGCTGGTAATGTTCGACGCTGGACATGCGTGACCAGACGCCGCCGGCGTGCTGGCGATAGACGCCCATGACGCGGTCGATGAAGCCGATTTTTCCGGAGCGGGCGTTGAGGACATGAAGGGGCCAGTCGAGCATGGGAAGTGTTCGAATCCAGTCGGGGAATTCGGGGAAGAGCTTGTTGCGGAAAACCGCCGAACAGGTCATGACGAAATTGCGGCGGACGATGTCGGTGAGGTCGTAGACAATTTTTTCGGGAAAGGGGCGGCGCAGGCCTGAGGGGACGGAGTCGCGATCCGACAATTCGGAGACGGGGTGGAAGGTGGTCGCCCAGTCGGGATGGGAATCGAGGGCTTCGACCTGGATGCGGAGCTTCTGCGGGTCGGTCCAGTAGTCATCTCCCTCGAGGAGGGCGATGTAGTCACCTTTGCAGGAATGGAATGCATCGATGAAGTTGGGGGCCATGCCGAAATTTTTTTCGCGGAGCAGGGGGCGGATGCGGGAATCGCGGCGGGCGTAGTCCTGGACGATGTCGCGGGTGGAGTCGGGGGATTTGTCCTCGGCGACGACGATCTCGAAATCGAAGGGGGTTTGCTGCATGAGCGCGCTGTCGAGGGCCTGGGCGATGTAGCGCTCGTGGTTGTAGGTGATCATCAGGACGGAGAGCTTCATGGTAGCACTTTTAAGGAACAGGCCACGACGATCAGCGGGCGGCTTCGGATTCGTATCCGATTTTGGGTTTCTCGGAGTCCTCATCGGGCTGGGCCATCAACGAGCGGATCGCGTCGAAGACGACAGCGAATTGCCCGTCATATTTCTTTTCCAGGGCGATGAGGCGTCGGGCAAGCTGTGCATGGCTGGCCAGAATGCGTCGCAGGTGGACAAATGCGCGCATGATCTCGATGTTCACCGCGACGGCGCGTTTGCTCCGGAGAACGCTGGAGAGCATGGCCACGCCCTCCTGCGTGAAGGCATGTGGGAGATAACGGCGTCCGCCCCATGATCTTGAGGCGCCAAATTGGAACCTCAAATTGTCGAATTCGCGCCGATTGAGTTGGAACATGAAATCGATGGGAAATCGGTCTAAATTTCGGCGCACTGCTCGATTCAATTCCTTGGTTTCCACGCCATAAAGCCCCGCCAAATCAGAATCCAACATCATACGATGACCCCGAATCATCAGAATGCTCTTTTCGATGCGTTCAGGCGGAATAAAGGCTTTGGGCAGTCGCGACATCAGATTTCCTTTTTTTCCGTGAAGTACCGCCTCAGCTCGGAGCCGTAGGAAATTGCCGTGCGGAGGATGGAGCAGACGGCCGCGATTTCTTTTTCGGTGATCGTGGAGCCGGAGGGGAGGAGCATGACGCGATCGGCGACGAGCTCCGTGTTGGGCAATAACAGACGGGCGTGGGGGAAGAGAGATTTGTAGGGTTCCATGTTGTGGCAGCCGGGCCAGAAGTAGCGGCGGGCGAGGCAGTTTTCGGCCCAGAGGAGCTTGACGAGTTCGTCGCGGGTGAGGCCGGTTTTAGAGGAGTCGATTTCGAGGACGATGTACTGGTGATTGTTTTTTTCGGCGGGGTTGAAGGAGAAAAGGGAGAGGCCGGGAATAGTGGAAAGCTCGCGGCGGTAGAGGTCATGGTTACGGCGATTGGCGGCGATGAAATCGTCGAGGGACTCGAAGGAAGTGAGGCCCATGGCGGCGCTCATCTCATTCATTTTGCCGTTGGTGCCGACGTAGTCGACTTTGTCGTAGGTGGCGAAGCCGAAGTTGCGCATGAATTTCATCTTGGTGGCCAGGGTATCGTCGTTGGTGACGACGGCGCCGCCTTCGAGGGTGTTGAAGAACTTGGTGGCGTGGAAGGAGAAGACTTCGGCCAGGCCAAAGGAGCCGATCATTTTGCCGTTGCGGGAGCAGCCAAAGGCGTGGGCGGCGTCGAAGAGGAGCTTGAGATTGCGGCGGCGGGCGATGTCGGCAAGGGCTTCGACGTCACAGGGGTTTCCCCAGAGGTGGACGCCAATGATGCCGGTGGTGCGCGGGGTGATCATTTTCTCGACGGCGGCGTGGTCGAGGGTGTGGGTCTTGGGATCGATGTCGCAAAAGACAGGGGTGATCTGCTGCCACTGGAGGGCGTGGGCGGTGGCGACGAAGGTATAGGAGGGGATCAACACTTCGCCGGAGAGATCGGCGGCGCGGATGACGATCTCGAGCGCGACGGTGGCGTTGCACATGGCGACGCAATGCTTGACGCCGACGTAGCGGGCGATTTTCTGCTCGAGTTCCTGAACGCAGGGGCCGTTGTTGGTGAACCAGCGTCGGTCGAGGATGTCGTTCAGGCGTTCAAGCAGCTTGGCACGGTTGCCCATGGAAGGGCGGCCGACGTGCAATTGCTCTGTGAAGGCGGGCTTTGCGCCGGCGATGGCGAGTTGATCTGGGCGGGTCTTAATTTCCATCGGCGGCGTTGACCTTTCGGATGATTTTGGCGGGGACGCCGTAGGCGACAACGCCGGCGGGGATGTCGTCGAGGACGACGGCGCCGGCGCCGATGACGGAATTGTCGCCGATGGATCGCTGCTGGATGACGGCGGCGGAGAGCCCGATCCAGGCGGCGCGGCCGACATGGACGTTACCGGCCAGATGAGCGCCGGGGGCGATATGGGCGCCGTCGTCGATACGGCAATGATGATCGACAGAGGCGGAGGTGTTGACGATGACATTTTCGCCAAGGGTCGCGCCGGGGTTGATGACAGCACCGGCGGCGATGACGGAGCCGAGGCCGATGGTGACATCGGTGGCGAGGACGGCGCTGGGGTGGATGGCGGTCGCGAGCTGTAAACCGAGCTCACGGGCCTTGGCGGCAAGAGAAAGGCGGGCGGTGCAATTGCCGACGGCGATGATGACGCGGTCACAGGAGGGGTTTAATTGCTTGAGGGAATCGGCGCTGCCAAGAAGGGTAGAGTTAGAGAAAGGTTGACCGTGGCGCTGGGGGTGGAGGTCGTCAAGGAAGCCGAGGATTTCAAAATGGTTTTGAAGGCGAAGGATGTCGGCGACGACGGCGGCGTGGCCGGAGGCGCCCCAGAGGATGATGCGAGGTTTGGACGCGGTCATGGAGTCGGTGCGATGTTAGCGGGGAAGCGGGGGAAATACAGAAATTAACGAAAGGCATGAAAAGAACATGGGGGAGGGGGCAGAGGGTTTGGGCAAGTGGCAGGGTTTTTCAGGGAGGAATTATTGCCGGCCGAAGAGGAATCCGAGTAATGCGATGCCGCTGCCGGCGATCATGGCGATCTTGTCGCGGTCGAAGGAACCGACGCTGGGAAGGTGGAAAATGCGGTCGTCACCGCCGCAGAGGAGAAGAACGAAGGTGGCGAGGAACATGAAGACGCCCATCTTGAAGCCGCGGAAAAAGGCGGAAAAGACGAGGATAGCGCCGGCGATGCCGGCTTGATAGCAACTGGTGATGTTGAGGACTCGGTTGGTGATGGAACTGATTTCCTGCTGGGTGTTTTGGGAGACGTTAACCCCGTGTTGCTGGGCGAACCCGACGGCTTGATCGGTGTTGACGGTGACGGCCTGATCGGGGTTGTTGAGCTTGATACTGCCCATGTCCACGGTGGCGCCGTGGCGATCTTCGGCGGAGAGATTGTTGTGAGTGGCGTCAATGATCGCGCCGGCGCGATGGAAAAAGTTTTGGGGGAAATCGGGATTTTTGCCATGGAACCAGAGGAAAAAGAGGGCGAGCAGGCCCAGGCCGACGAGGAAGCGGACCTGAGCGCCGAGGATGAGTCCGGAGAATCCGCCGTATTTGCGCTGGAGGTAGCTTTCGCGTTTGCGATCGACGTAATCGTCCTTGGCGAGGGCGTCGTCATCGACAAAAGTGCCGAGCTTGACCGCGGCGGCGTCGGCGCTGGCCTCCTTCATGCGGCCGACCTTGGCAACGAAATTGCCGGCGACTTTGCGGGCCTTGGCGGCGGGCTGGTCAACGCCCTCGGCGCGGAGCTTGCGTTCCTCGATTTTGACGAGGAATTTGCGTTCTTTCTCCTCCTGCCGCTGGCGCATGCGGGCGTCGATCCAGGCGATGATCGGGTCGCGCCAGGCGCCCCATTTCTTGCTGCGGTCGCGGGCGCGGACGCCGGTGCCCCAGTTCTGGCGGGCCTGAATCTTGGATTCGTAGCCGAAGAGAGCTTCGTAGAATTCTTCCCAGTAGCCCCCGGAATATTTGCAGACGAACTGGCGGAGGGCGTCTTCATCGAGGCCGCGGAGGCGCATCGTCTTGAACATCGACTCCATCTGGATGATTTGAGGCTGGCGCTGTTTCCTGACGAGGACGTCCAGGGTGAAATGGAGGGCGGCCGCGAGCAAAATTCCCGCGATTAGGAATCCGAGCCAAGCCCAGATCAGCCCGAAGACCTTGAGCATGGCGATGAGGACAACCGCGAAAAGCAGGGCTTTGAGCCAGTCGGTGATCTGAGCGCCAAACACGTATTGGCGTAATTTACGAAAAAGATAGGTGCGCTGGGTCATGCCGGTCAGGGCGATGTAGCTGACGAAAGAGAGGATTCCCAGTCCCAGGAATCCGCCGGCCAGGGTGATGTCCTCGGTTGCTTCGCCGGTGCGGGCGAACCAGAGCATGGTGAGCGTGAGGATCGCGCAGAGGGCGAAATAGCCCAGGATGACGAACCCGCGCAGGCGTGCCCAGGTGGAGGCGCGAAACTCGCGGACGGCGGTTTCCAGGGCGCGGGCATGCTCCTCGCGAGGGGAGAAGGGCCCGGAGCCCCCGCCGCTGACGCCGAGGAATTCTTCCAGCGCCTTGATGACGTCGTTCATGGATGCGTAGCGATCTTCGGGGCGCTTGGCCATCATCTTGACGAGGATGACGGAAAGGGATTTGGGGACGTTTTTGACGATCATCTCCGGCGGAAGGATGGGCTCGGAGGCGTGCTTGGTGAGGACTTCAGCGACGGTTTTGCCGGTGAAGGGCGGACGTCCGGTGAGCAGGTCGTAGAGGGTGCAGCCCAGGGAATAGATGTCGGCGCGGACATCGACCTTGGCGGCGTCGCGCGCCTGCTCGGGGGCCATGTAGGCGGGAGTTCCCATTGAAAGAGCGGCGCCGGTGACGCTGGCATCGGAGGCGGCGGCGAGGGCGGGAGAGGCGGTGGCCTGCTCGGAGACGCCGTGACGTTTGACCAGCCCCAGGTCGGCGACTTTGACCAGGCCCTGATCGTTGAGGAGAAGATTTTCGGGCTTGATGTCACGATGGATCATCGCGTGATCGTGAGCAAATTTCAGCCCGCGCGCGGCCTGAAGGACGTAACCGACGGCGGCCTCGGGATCGAGGTGCTTGGCTTGCTTGACGGTGCTGGAAAGCGTCTGGCCTTCGACGAATTCCATGCTGAAGTAGTGAATGTCGTTTTCTTCGCCGATGTCGTGGATTTGAACGATGTTGTGGTGCGTGAGCTGGGCAGCGGCGTAGGCTTCGCGCGTGAAGCGAGCAACGAAGCTGGGGTCCTGGGCGAGCTCGGGGCTGAGGATTTTGACGGCGACGTTGCGGTCGAGGGAGCCCTGGCGGGCGAGATAGACGGCGCCCATGCCGCCCTGGCCGAGCTTTTTGATCACTTCGTAGCCGCCGAGACGGCCGGATTGTTCCATGCGGCGCAGGCCCGGATCGGTGAGGAATTCCGCGCCCGAGGGGGGGCGTGCGGCGGGAACGGGGGCGACGGGGATGGAAGTCGCCGAAGCGGCGGAGGGCTCGGCGTTGCGGCGGCGCGGTTCGGGGGGCGCGGCAGCGGGAGCTTGCGGAGCGGCGGGGACGGACGTTTGCATTGCGGAGGGAAGGGACGGGGTTTCGGAGTCGGCCGGGAGACGGCCGGTGCGCTCGGCGCGGTCCATGGCGCGTTCAGCGGCCTGTATGGCGGTGGCGAGCGAGCCGCGTGCAAAGCCAAGCGCGGGTGAGGGGTCACTGGAGGGGATGCTGGTACGGCCCGCGGACGGGGGCGGAGCCGACACGGGGGCTGGGGCAGGTGGCGCAGCCTGGGCAGAGGGAATGGAAGCGGCGGGAGGCGGCGCGGATTCGATCGTAGTGACGGCGGAGAGAGCAGTTCCGCTGCCTGAGCCGTTGGAGCCGTCGGAGGGCGCGGAGGGGGTCTGGGGTTTCAAGGAAGGGAGAGCCGATCCGACGCCCGAGCCGCCGAGGGATTGTCCCGAAAGGGTGCTGTCGCCGCTGCCGACCAGAGTGACCTGCGTGCCGCCGGCAACGGAGGCCTGGCGATGCCGCGCCGGCGCGGGCATTTCGATTCCCAGCGCCATGGCGACGGCGGGGGAGATCACCTCGGCGGGTTTTCTCGGGGGTTTGATGATGAGCGGGGGCTTGTCGGGGCCCTCGATGACGAGAAGAAATTTTTCGGAGCACTGCTGGCAGCGCGGCCCGAACCGACCAGCGCGGGCGCCTTTGATCTGCATGACAAAACCACAGAATGGGCACTGAACATTCATGTTGGGTTCACCCGCCACAGAGCAGGATTTGCTCCACCGACAAGAGTTCCGCCGCCAACATCAGATGCGAGGCGATAGCTTAAATCCCCACTAACAGCCGGGTCAATGAATTTCCGGGAAATTCTGCGGCTTGTTATTCGGTTTCCGGCCCCCTTGGGCATGGGATGATGCTCCGATATCCATAAGGCCCGGGATATGTCATATATTGAACACGCCGTTTTTCCTTGCTCAAGGCGGGGGCAAGGTTTAGGCTTGGGCAGAGATGGCGGCAGTCGCATCCAACATGGCGTGGTTGATCCCATTGCCCGGGGGTCCGCCTTTGGGGCCATTGGAGATCAAGGAAGCCGACGCAGGGGTGGTGATCGGCCGGCATGAGCAGTGCACGATCCGCCTGCCGGCTGATGCCGATAAAGTGTCGCGCCACCACGCCCGGTTTGTCGAGGATTCGGGGCAGTGGCGCATCGCGGACCTCAAGAGCCGCTGGGGCACATTCGTCAACGGCGTCAAAATCCCTCCCAACCGGGACATTCCGCTTAACGAGAGCGACCTGGTTCGCATTGCCCCCTGGACGTTCAGCTTTACGACGCGAGGCGTTCCCCAGAGAGGCTTGCAATCGGTCGACGACACCACCACGGCCGCGACGATGATCCGGAGCGTGACGCCTGAGCAGGCGGGGCCGCTTCAGGACGAACTGCTCAACCTGCTGTTGGAGAGCGCCTCGGCAGTTCACGCGGCGGAGGATGAAAAATCGCTGGGGTCGATCGTGCTGGATTATGCGGCGCGCGGAACAGGGCTGCCCAACGCGGCGATGCTCAAGGCGCTGGATTCGGCGGGGCGGATTGAAGTGATCGCAACTCGGACGGGTCCGTCGCTGGGCGATCCGGGGCGGATGGGGTTCAGCCGCTCGCTGCTGGCGCGGGCGTCCCAGGGCGTTGTCGCGGAGCTATCGGCGGCCAGCACCGCCGATGGGCAGAATATTTCACAAAGCATCGTGCAGATGAACATCAACGCGGCGTTGTGCGTGCCTCTGCTGCTGGGATCGACTGTGGCGGCGTATCTATACCTGGATTCGCGGGGTGGGCCGGGGTCGGCGCCGCGGCCGCTGCGGCCCAACGCGGGAGGATTTTGTCTGGCGCTGGCGAAAATGGCGGGGCTGGCGCTGGCGAACCTCAAGCGGCTGGATGTTGAACGGCGCAGCGCGGCGATCGAAGCGGAACTGAACGCGGGGATGGCGGCGCAGAAGTGGATTCTGCCGCGCGAGCCGATCCAGGCCGCGCCGTTTGTCTGCGCGGGGCAGAGCCGGCCGGGTGAATATCTCGGCGGAGATTTTTTCGACACGCTACTGTTGCCGGATGGCCGGCTGGTGGTGTCGTTGGGGGACGTGTCGGGGCATGGAGTCGCGGCGTCGGTGTTGATGACGGCGTCGCAGGGATTTTTGCACGCGGCGCTGAAGGACCACGGCAATTTGGCGCGGGCGATCGGGGATTTGAATGTGTTCGTGCATCACCGTCGGCCGCAGAATAAATTCATCACATTGTGGGCGGGGGTGTTTGATCCGAAAAAGATGACGGTGACCTACGTGGACGCGGGGCATGGGTATGCGCTGCTGGCGCGAAGCGAGGACCAATTTGAAAAGCTTGCCGGGGGCGAGGGGATTCCGATCGGCATCCTTCCCGATTCGGTGTATTCGGTGACGACCGCGTCTCTGCCGGCCAGCGGGAGGGCGTTGATCGTCAGCGACGGGATCATCGAGCAATTCGAGGCGGAAACGCCTCCGGGGGGCAGCCGGCGGCAGTTTGAAGTTGAAGGCGTCAAAGCCTCGCTGGGCGCCTGCAGGCAGGATGAAGACGCGGTGACGAAGATTTTTGAAGCCGTGTTCAAATGGGCGGGGACGCAGAGCCTGTCGGATGATGCGACGGCGGTGCTGGTGAAGTGGTGAGCGGTGAAGGGTCAGAAGCCGCGATCTTTTTTGGTTTGATCGATCGCTTTCTGGGCGGCATCCATTGACATCCAGATGACGTGACCATCGGCGAAGAGGAGGTTCATTCCTTTGCCGCGGTGGTTCTGGTCTTTTTCGAAGGCGACGACGGTCGTATCCCCAGTTTGCATATGCGCTATGTCGAGACCGCCGCCGATGGAAAACGGAGTTGGCGGGAGGTTAGACTTGGGGGGATGACGGGCGTTTGCGATTCCGAGCGGGAGGTTTTGCGGAATTCGGGGGATTTACCGGGTTCGCCGGCGGAAATGGCAATTGCGGCGGTGGCGGTGGGGTTGGCGATCCAGGCGAATGATGGGGAATATGGGCGTCGGGGTTTGTTGTTGATAGCCTTGGCGCTGGCGGCGGCGACCGCTGCGGTTGCGCGGCTCGCGATATGGAGCAGGCCGCTGAGCCGGGGGGCGTTGCTGAATATCCTGTACGCGGTTCTGGCGGTCCAGGGGCTCGCGCTGCTGTTGGCATGGCCGGCAGTGGGTGTTACGCGGCAGCGGACGGCTCAGTTGATGGCCATTCGTCTCGGGCGCCTCGCCGCGGCGGGGCTGGTGGTCTGGTCGCGAGCAAAATCGCCCGCGGCGCAGAAGCTGTGGTTTGCGGGGTTTTTGCTGGTGAGCCTGGTGCTGGGAGTGTGGATCGTTCACGCGTCGCCCCGGCCGTTTATCGATGTATGGGTGTTTCAGCAGGATGCGGCCAAGGAGTTGCTGGAAGGGCACAATCCATACGCGATGACGTATCCGGACATTTATCACAGCACGGCGCCGGGCGCGCAGTCGGTGTATGGAGAGGGGTTGTCGGTGAATGATCGGCTGCAGTTTGGGTTTCCGTATTTGCCGGTAAGCTTGTTTTTAGGGACGGGAGCGTATGCGGTGGCCGGAGATCATCGCTATGCGCAGGTGATGTCGCTGGTCGTGGCGGGGTTGCTGATTGGGTACAGCCGGGCGGGACGTATTTCCAAGCTGGCGGGCGCGATGCTGCTGTCGTCGCCGCGAGTTTATTTTGTGATTGGGCGGGCGTGGACGGAGCCGTTTGCAATCTTGATGCTGGCGGCGACGATTTTTTGCGCGAGCCGCAAGTCCCGATGGACAGGGGTGATGTTGGGGCTGACGTGGGCGACCAAGCAATACCTGGTTCTGGTGGCGCCGGTGAGTTTTCTGCTGCTGGGGAAAGAATGGACGTGGAAGCAATGGGGGAAGCTGCTGATCGTGTCATCGATAGTCGCGGCGGCGGTGACGGGGCCTTTTGCGATTTGGGATTTTCACGCGTTTTGGAAATCGGTGGTGACGGTGCAGCAACTGGCGCCGTTGCGGAAAGATGCGCTAAGCGTAGTGAACTATCTGGGGTTGAAGCCGGCGGAGGGGTGGGTGGCGGTTTTGCTGGCGGGTGTGGCCGCGGCGGGGGGATTAGCCTTGTCGGCGTGGCGAGCGGCGCGGAAGCCGGCTGGTTTTGCGGCGGCGGTGTCACTGATCAACCTGGGGTTTTTCGTATTTAATAAGCAGGCATTCTGCAATTATTACTTTTTTGTCATCGGGGCGATGTGCTGCGCGGTCGGGGCGGCAGATATAGATATGGAGCCTGCGGGGAAAGGTGGGGCGGAGTTGACTAAGCCGGCATTGGTGCATAATTTGAATGTACAAACCAACCTTTGAAAGAAGATCATGCGGATAGAGCGTTAGTGCGGTAGTGGCCACGATTTGCGATTTATTTGTGCAGCGTGGCTCTAATTTGATATAAAAACCGTTGCGCTCCGCTTGGCTCTTTTAACCCTGAAGCGAAGACGATGAACAGCAAACCGCCCTTTCCGGGCCTGTACGATCCACGGCTTGAATACGACGCCTGCGGCGTGGGCTTTCTGGCCCACATGAAGGGGCAGGCCAGCAATCGTATCGTGTTGCAGGCACTGGAGATGCTGGAAAACATGATGCATCGCGGCGCCTGTGGCTGCGAGCCGGATAGCGGGGACGGGGCGGGGATTCTGGTGCGGCTGCCGGACAAGTTTTTACGGCGCAAAACCGCTGCGTTGGGAATTCGGCTGCCACCGCTGGGGCAGTACGGGGTGGCCAATGTTTTTTTGCCTCAGGACATGATTCAGCGGCATGAGTGCGAACGGATTCTGGAGCGAGTGGCGGCGGACTACGGCATGACGGTGCTGGGCTGGCGGGACGTGCCGACCGATGCCAAATTCGTCGGGCCGACGCCGCGGCGAACGGAGCCAAAAATTCGGCAGATCTTTGTCGGCATGGGGAGCTCGTTTTACAACCGGCAGGATTTTGACCGGCGCTTGTATCTCGTGCGGCAGCGGGCGGAAAACAGCATTGAATTCAGCGATCTGCCTGAAGCGGCGCGGAACATGTTTTATATCTGCGCGCTCAGCGCGACGCGGATCATTTACAAGGGGATGCTGACGGCCGAGCAGGTGCGAAAATATTTTCCGGATCTGAGCGAGAGCGATTTTGAATCGTCGCTGGCGGTGGTGCATTCGCGCTTCAGCACCAATACGACGCCGTCGTGGGACCGGGCCCATCCGTATCGGTATGTTGCGCATAACGGGGAGCACAATACGCTGCGAGGCA
>CAZCKE010000014.1:0-21259 GCA_964499005.1 uncultured Tepidisphaeraceae bacterium | reverse complement strand
CGCGAAGAGGACAGCAAGACGTGGGGGGTCGATCCGGATTACACGATTGAGATGACGCCCGACCAGATGCGGGCGGCGATGGATGTGCGGCAGGACATGGACGTGCTGCACGATGCGGATGAAAAACCGCAGACGCGGCCGTCAACGATGCCCACGCGAGCCGATCTGGTCGCAACCGATCCGCAGTTGGCTGCGGCCTGCCTGCTGCTGCGGTTGGAACTGGCGGGGATGCCTCAGTAAGAATCGGCCCGTCCTTTACTCCAACAATTATCATGACTTGCGACGCTATGCCGCCATTTATTTAAATGGTTAGTACCCCTAATTATTTATATGAATTACATCAATTGAAGAAATAATAGAACAATATTACAATGTAATTTAATATGCCAATTTAGAACTAGCATTTATTTAATTCGATAAGCGGGATTGAAATGTCAACTGAAACCATCGCAGTTATTGCCGGAGTAATCTTGGTCGTTACCGCGGTTTTAGGAAAAATGCCATTTGCGTTCAGTGCGGAAGGCAAGCTTCAGGCCAATATGGACAAATCGCAAGCCGATAAAATTCTTAATCTTGCTTGGTGGGGTCGTTTTATTTCAGGTGTGTTGGGCTTATCGCTCGTCCTGCCTTACGTTCTCGCGGCTTGGGGTGCGACCGGATATGGCCATTTATTCAGTCCTAGCGTAAATACTGAGGTGAATTGGCTTATTCTTTATTTTGGTCCGGACTCTACAGATCTTAAAAATTCGAATGGCAGAGACGTGATTGTGAAAGAGCAGAACAAAGAACTCGTAGGCCGAAATAAAGAGCCCAATCGGACTAGAGAATGGATCGTTCAAACGAGCTTTCGACGACAGTTTTCTCGAATCCCCAATATCGTTCCGACGATTTCGGGACTTCCCGCAGCTATTTCGGGTCATCGGTTTTCTGTAAAGGCTGAGGCTCTGGACAATCAGAATTACAAGGTGACAATCGACGTTTGGCCTGACAAACCGGATGAACCTCGCGATCCGTTCGATGAAAAGTTAATGGCAAAATTAATGGGCCAAGTATCGAATATCCAGTTTGAAGTCGGTGTTATCGCTACCGAATGATGCGTTAAAATCATTTATTTCCCGCCGTTTTTGGGGCCTCTGATCTGCAATGTGGCCAGCGCGGTGAGAACATTTTCAGAAAAATCGAAAATCTTATCGAGCCCCGTCAGCAAGAATGTGCTCCAGACCGGGTTGGGGATGCCGCAGAGGATCAGCTTGCCGCCGGCGGAGATCAAGCGGCGGCGGAGGCGCAGGAGCTGCGCGATATTCGATGAATTGATGAAATGGACAGATGCAAAATCAAGGACAGCGGCCAGGGCTTTATCAATCGGGTCTATGGCGCTGATGTCCTCCGAGAATTGAGGATCGTTGGCCAGATGGGCGATTAATACCGATTCAGACCATTTCTCGATCGGCATGGATAAGTCCTCTGGAGTTCAAGGGTAATCGGGGCACGGCGGATTGGCAAAGGTGGCAAACAGCTGGGGGCCGGTGTTGCAAATAGACCGCTAAACATGGGTCTCGCCGTGGGTTTCGCCGGAGCGGGTTTTGATTTTTCCGCTAATTTTGGCAACGGGCTCAATGAAGATTCGCCCGCCGCGATTGAGCACGTCTCCGCCGATGGTGCCGCTGTGGATAACCTTGGCGGCACGATGAACGGTGAGTTTGCCCTGGAGGTTGCCGAAGATGTGAGCGCGTCCACCGGCTTCGACGGTGAGGTTGCCGTAGATGCTGCCGCGGACATAGAGTTTTCCGCCTTCAACGACGCGGACGTTGCCGACGATCATTCCCCAGAGGGTGTAGAGTTCCTCCACGATAATATCGCCCGTAAGTTTCCCCCGTTCTTCGCGCATGATTGAGCCCGCAGTGTAACCTGAAAGTTGCTTTGAAATCTAACCGGAGCGTTTCATTGGGAATGATCCGGCCGTTTTGCGAGAAAATTACCCAACTTATCGCAATTTTACTGTCGTCTCGAAAGCGACGGCAGTCTAGAAGCTGTTTCAAAACCTCGCGCGGGCGTTGCTTGCGTCTGGCGAAGGCCGGCCGCGTCGCTCCTCCTCGCCGTATTTGGCTCTAATACGGCTCGTCGTCGCTCCTTGCCAGCCTCCGCCATCCGCGGCGCACCGCCGCGCGGGAGGTTTTGAAACAGCTTCTAGTTTGTTAGCCAATAATTTCGCTATTATCAAAAGAAGCGCAAATCATAAAGATAATTGCAATTACGACTCTATTCTGGTAATCGTTTTGGTTGGTTGTTTTCGATTTTTGCACGTTGGGAGAGGCACCGGCGCAGGACATCGGGGGGCAGGTTTCAGCCGGTTTGGGATTCTTCGCCATCGGGGTGATGGAGAGTGCCCAGATGCTGCAGCAACCGAATATCGTCCCGCCGATGCCCGAGATCGGGCGCCCTGAGTCTTACTACGCAAAATTGGTGAAGCAGGCGGAAATCGATGGGAACCATTTCGCTCGTGCTGCGGCCAAGGTGGGGCAATACATTACTGCCGCTTTGGCGCCGGGGCTGGATTGGGCGGCGCGGACGCGCTACTTCGATCATTCGCTTCATCGGCACTGCATTCCACCGGCCGAGATCGAAAAAGATCATTCTGTCTCGGCATTTTATCGCGACTTAGCCGAGTTGATCCGCCAACATGCGGGACAGGAAGCGCTGCGTCTGGCCAGCGCTGAGGATGACAATTACGCGACTCGCCTGGGTCTTGGCGGCGATCGTGAACCGATTGAAGCTGAAGCGGAAGTATTTTTCTCCCAGCTTCTGGGCACCGGCGACAAGCGGCCCGACTGGTTCAACGAGAGCGACTGGATGCAATTGCGCATGATTCGCGATCAGTGGATGTAATGCGATCAGTGGATTTGGCGGCGGCTGGATTTCCTCCCCTTTTGCAAGCCCCTTGAGTTCGGCTAAGATTCAAAATTCCCAACACCGGGAACGGTCCCGGGCGAGGGTTTGACCGTGGAGGCTGCCTGCCGGATGGGGCACGCCTCTGCCCGTTTGCCGAGGTTTGAAATGGCTGAAAATGAAGCGCCCGTCGCGGAAGGCTCCGCTGCTGAGCAGGAAGAGGAAATCCCTTATCAGATCAAGATCGAGGATGCTGGCCCTGCCACGAAGAAGGTTTCGATCGAAATCCCCGAAGAGGTGATTGCCACCAAGCTTCAGGAGCAGTTCAAGGAGCTTCGCCAGAGCGCGGCGATTCCGGGGTTTCGGCCGGGACATGCTCCCCAGAAACTGATTGAAAAGCGGTTCCAGACGGATGTGCGCGACCAGGTGCGCCGGACGCTGATCAGCGAAACATATGAGAAGGCGGTGCAGAAGCATTCGCTTCAGGTGATCGGTGATCCGCAGTTTGACGACCCCGAGAAGATCGAGTTGCCCGAGAGCGGGAAGCTGACGTATTCGTTCCAGGTCGAGGTGCAGCCGGACATCGCGCTGCCGACGCTGAGCGGATTGAAAATCAAGCGGCCCAAGGTGGAAGTGACCGACAAGCACATCGATCAGGCGCTGGAAAATCTTCGGCAGCAGCGCGGGGCGCTGGTCCCTGTCGAGGATCGGGGCGTTCAGAGCGGGGATCATTTGATCGCCAACGTGCATCTCAAGGTTGAAGGCAATGTCGTGTCACACATGCACGATGCGAACATTATCGCGAAGCCGGGACGGTTGGGCGGGCTTTTGATCGACGATCTCGACAAACGCCTGGAAGGGATGAAGCCGGGCGAGAAACGGGAATTTGTCGTCCACGCGCCGGATGACCATTCGGATGAGAAGCTGAAGGGGAAAGATGTCACGGTCGACATTGCGCTGAACGACATCAAGAAAATGGAACTGGCCGAGGTGAACCAGGATTTCCTCTCGGGGCTGGGGTTTGGTGCCGAGGAGGAATTACGCAACGCACTGCGCGAGCAGATGCTCCAGCGCGTGAAGTACGACGTGCAGGAAGCGATGCGGGATCAGATCGAAAATTACCTGCTGGAGAGCGTGCAGATCGATCTGCCGACCAAGCTTTCGGACCGACAGGCCGAGCGGATCGTGCAGCGGCGGGCGCTGGACATGATGATGCGCGGGGTGCCGCGCGATCGGGTCGAGAGCGAGATGGATCAGCTACGCGGTGGGGCCAAGGATCAGGCGTCGCGCGATTTGAAGCTGTTCTTCATCCTGCAAAAGGTGGCCGCCGAGCAGCAGGTGGAAGTGGACGAGGCCGAACTGAATGGCCGGATCGCGCTGATCGCGGCCCAGTCGGGACAGAGGCCCGAAAAAGTGAAGCAGGAGATGTCGTCCAACGGCGAGTTGATGCAGATGTACGTTCAGATGCGCGAGCAGAAGGCGCTGGATAAGGTCCTTGCATCGGCCCAGGTGGAAGACGTCGATCTCCCCGCGGGCGAGAAGAAGGAATAATTCGCGCAATCGCCGCGCCAGCCGAGCATCGCCATGTCGAAGATCAACGCGCCGCGAGGCACGGCCGATATTCTCCCTGCCGAAAGCTGGAAGTGGCAAGCGGTCGAGGCAATCGCGCGGCAAGTGGCCGGGGTTTATCACTTCGCGGAAATCCGCACGCCGATTTTTGAACATACGGAACTGTTTCACCGCGGCGTGGGGGAGACAACGGACATTGTCATCAAAGAAACGTTCACCTTTAAGGACCGGGGTGGTGATTCGATCACGTTGCGTCCGGAGGGAACGGCGGGAGTGGCCCGAGCCGCGATTGAAAACAATCTGATTGCCCAGGAAGGGGCCCGGCAGAAGTTTTTTTATATCGGGCCGAATTTTCGGTATGAGCGGCCGCAAAAAGGCCGGTTTCGCCAGCATCATCAGTTTGGCGTCGAGGCGTTTGGGGTTGCCGAGCCGGAGCAGGATGTCGAGTGCATTCTGCTTCAGATGGATTTCTATCGACGCTGCGGGGTGAAGGACCTGGCGCTGGAAATCAACAGTCTGGGAGATTCGGAGAGCAAGGCGCGGTATCGGGATTCGCTGGTTGCATTTCTAACGCCCAGGGCCGCGCAGCTCAGCGAGGACAGCCAGCGTCGGCTTTCGGAAAATCCGCTGCGCATACTGGATAGCAAGGACCCGCGCGATCGGTCGGCATGCGAGGGCGCGCCGCCAGCCGTAGAGGCGCTGTCGCCGAAGAGCCGAGGGCATTTGGAGCGCGTTGAGGACTTGCTGAAAAACGTGAATGTTTCGTTTACAGTGAATCCGAATCTCGTGCGCGGGTTTGATTATTACACGGAGACGCTGTGGGAAGTGACGGCGTCAGGATTGGGATCGCAGAACGCCATCGGCGGGGGAGGGCGATATGACAATCTCGTCGAGACGCTGGGGGGACGGCCGACGCCGGGGGTGGGATTCGGCAGTGGGCTTGAGCGGCTGCTGATTGCGCTGGAGGCGCAGAATGTTTCGCTGCCTGATCCGCGAAGGCCGCTCGCGTGGCTGGTGGCGCATGGCCCGGCGGCGCGGGAAGCGTCCTGGAATCTGCTGGCGGAACTGCGAAACGCGGGGATCGCGGCGGATATGGATTTGGCCAATCGCTCGGTCAAAGCGCAGTTCAAATTGGCGGACCGCGATGCGGCGAAGATTTGCCTGATTACCGGGGACGATGAACTGGCGAAAAATCAGGTCATGGTGAAGGATTTGAAAACCGGCGAGCAGAACGCCGTCGCGCGAGGGCAAATCATCGATCATCTCAAGGGGATCGGTATTGCTTCGTGATTGGCCCAGTGGATACCATGCGGGTCGAGGCCAACCGCATGGATGTGGTGAAACCCCTTAATTACGCTCCTCCGTTGAAGCGATTTCATCGCTGGAATCGCAGGGGCATGGAGATCATTTTTTTCGCGGGTATTGTGGCAGCTGTCGTCGTGTGGGGGCCGTCACTTCTTCGTTCGACTGAGATATATTACTGGCAGGATCGCGCCCTGGGGCATCGGCCGGTGGCCGGTAAAATCGTCTATGAACTGGATCTGACGACAGGGGCCGGCATGACGCCCGGTGCGAATTCGGAAATGGCGCATCTGAAATCGCTGGGATGGACGACCCGGGCGCCGACGTACACGGTGTTTCTGCACGAGATGACCGAGTCGAACGGGACAAAGCGATTGATGAATCTGGATGTCGATCCGATCACCAACGTGTTGTCGCCGCCGGAGAGCACCTTTTCAATTCTATTTTATGAAAGTGCCCGGACACCGGTGAAATTCGGCGATCATTTCGAACCTTGGATCGGAAGCGCGGGTCCAATTTATCTTGATATTCCAGCGAAATTTCATCATCTCAAAGTATTCGAGGGACAGATCGATCCGACCAATCCGTCGCACATGACGTTCAACTATGACGTCGATGGCCATCTGCATACGGTCGATGGATGGATTCATCGTGATGGGGGTCTTCTGCTGTCGACTCGGCCATAAACATTCCGGCGGATCAGCCGACGATGCCCATGGTTTCGGGGGAGATTTCCTGAGCCGGGCGGATTGGAGCAGCGGATTTTACTTCACCCAGGCGGGCGACCCATCTGGGTGAGATCGCCGCGACGGTCATGCACGCGGCGATAAAGCCAAAGGCGCCGTAATAGGCACTTTGGGTGGCGGCGGAGTTGCCGAGCCAATCGACCCATCTGCCCATGGCCCAGGGTCCCGAGGCGCCGCCGACACCGGCGATGACCAGGAAGATGCCGACGACACGACCGCGCACTTGCGGGTCCACGCGCTCGAGCATCGCGGAATCGCTGACCGCGTAACTTCCCAAGTGCAATGTCTGGAACACGCAGAGGACCGGCAGGATGAACGCAACCGGCCATGCGGGAGTTGTGGCGATGATGCAACCGCCGCAGACCAGGATGATGGACAACGCTGGCAGACGGCGGCGGCCGGTGGTGAAATAGACCAGGGTGGGGCTAAAGAGGATGCTGGGGAGCATCATGAGGCCGACGTAGAGGCCGGCTTTTTGAACGCTCATGCCAAAGACGCGTTCGAGATAAAGGGCGGCCAGGGAGAGCGCCGCCATTCCCGAGAAATCGCGGAGCATCAGAATCAGGGCCAATTGTGCCACCCGGCGGCGCAGCATGCGATCGACGGGGCAGGCCTGACGGGTATGAGGGAGATGCGGATCGACAGCGAAGACAAGAAAAATAATGCCGCAGATGAGGCCGAGGACGCCGAGTTCGACGCAGGGTTTTTGCCATTGAGCAACGTTCGCAAAATGCCATGAGGCGGTGTGGGCGCGCCAGCCGGCGAATTGGGGTCCGAAGAAGAATCCGAGCCCCGCGCCGATGCCGAGGAGCCCGATAGCCATGCCGGGTGATTTCGGATAATGGGAGGGCGCCAGAGCGTTGGCGGCGGGGTGGTAGAGAGTTCCGAACATTCCGGCGGCGACTCCTAAGGCAAGAATGACCGAGTATTCCCGACTCAAGCCAATTCCCAGAATCGCCGCGGCGTTGCCAAACAGGCCGATGGCCAGGAGGATTTTGCGATCAAAGCGGTCGGAGAGGACACCGGCGATGTAGCTGCCGAGGCTGTAAACCGCGCCATAAAGAGTAATGACGAGGGAGGCGCGACGGACGCCGGGGAGTTTCAGATCATCGACGATCAATAAATAGAGAGGCACGAGCATCGAGCCGTAGGCGTGGGTAAAGGCGTGCAGCAGGACACAAAGGGCGAGTGTGACATGGCTTCGAAAAATCGGGAGTTGCTGGGGCGGGGGAGAGGAGTTCATGCGTCCTTCACCGCGTCCAGGAACGCCTGGCCGTAGAGCTTGATCTTATAGGTCCCCATTCCACGGATGTTTTCCAGGCCGGCGATGTCCAGAGGCGCTTCAATGGCGATCTGCTTGAGGGTCTTGTCGTGGCAGATGATATAGGGGGGCAGGGATCGCTCGCGGGCCATTTGCAGGCGGAGGGATCGCAGGCGGTCAAATCGCCTTTGAATCTCCGGCGTGACCTCGATATCGGAATCGGGTTCGATCGATCGACGGGAAGATCGACCAAAGGAGGGTTCGGGATCGTGCCGTCGCGGCAGAAGATCGGCAAGCATGGCGGGGGGAGACTGGAGGCCTTTCATGACCGCCGCGCCCGTGGTGGTCAGCTCGATGACGGGGCGAAATTTTACACCGTCGGGGTCTCGCTGGCGGGCCAGGCCGGCTTCGAGGACCCGGTGCATCATTGCGATGACGCGTTTGACGGCGTATTGGCGGAGCAGGCCATAGGTCGAAAGCTCGTTGAGCCTCCATTTGAGCGTGCGTTCGTTATCGGAACCGGCGAGGGTTTCGGCGACGACACCGACGCCGAATTGGCCTTTGCAGCGTGCGATTCCCGAGAGTAGCTGTTTTACGAGAGTGACGACTTCGTCGGGCACGATCACTGCGGCTGCGGGAATCGCGCCGGCGGGATTGTCCTGCCGGCAGGCGTCGCATTGGCAATTGGCGACGGTGGTCTCGTCGCCGAAGTAATCGAGGATCATTTTCCGGCGGCATTGCCGGCTTGAAGCATAGCGGATCATCAATTCCAGTTTTTGCCGCGCGTGCTGTTTTCGTTGCTCGATGACGTTCGGATCGGCTCCAGGGTTGTCTTCCCCCAGCTTGTCGATGAAAAAATCTTGTGTGAAGCGGTCCTGGTAATTGAAGAGAATGACACAGCGGGCCGGTTGGCCGTCGCGCCCCGCGCGGCCGGCTTCCTGGTAATACGCTTCAAGTGTGCCGGGGAGATTGAAGTGCGCGACGAGGCGGATGTCGGGCTTATTAATTCCCATGCCAAAGGCATTGGTGGCGACGGCCACGGCGCCGGGGGTTTGCATGAAACGGTCCTGATTGGCGGTTCGCGCGGCCGGATCCATGCCAGCGTGGTAGGCGAAGACGGGGCGCCCTTTGAGTGATTCGGAGAGCATCGATGTGGTTTCATCGACGGCGCGGCGCGTCGAGCAATAAACAATGCAGCTTCCCAGTTCCTCGCCGATGAGCGACAGCAGATGCCGTCCTTTGTCGGCCTGCTTTTCGACGCGGCGGGATTCGTAGATGAGCGTCGGGCGGTCGAAACCGGTAACCACCACCGTCGGCTCGTGAAGCGCCAGTTGCGTGATGATGTCGGCGCGGACATCTTCCGTGGCCGTTGCCGTCAAGGCGATGGTCGTCGGCATCCCCATTTTTCGGCGCCCCTCGCCGAGCCGGGCATATTCCGGGCGAAAATCGTGGCCCCACTGACTGATGCAATGGGCCTCATCGACGGCGAGGAGCTTGGGGCGCAATTTCTCAAGGGTGGATTGAAAATTGGAGGCGAAGATTCGCTCGGGGGCGACGTAGAGGAGGCCCTGGAATCCGTCGTTGAGCTCGGTCATCACTTGGCGCTGGACGGCCGGTGGCAGCGAGCTGTTGAGCAGGGCGGCGGGAATTCCCTCGTCGCGGAGTTGCTGGACTTGATCTTCCATGAGCGAAATCAAGGGGGAAATGACGATGGTGAGGCCGCCGCCGACGGCTGCGGGGAGTTGATAGCAAAGGCTTTTGCCCGCGCCAGTGGGCATGACGCAGAGGACGTCGCGGCCGGCCATGACGTCTTCAATGACCTCGCGCTGGGCTGGGCGGAAATCGTCGAGGCCGAAGAGGTTCTGGAGATGCTCACGCAGGTCCATGGAAGTGGGGATTATAAGGCGGAGGAATCGCTGGGTCAGGTGGATTGCCGAGCCCAATCTTCGAAGCGACGGAGCATGTCGGGGGAGACCGATTTGGGGGCGGCAGCGAGGACGTCGTCGATGATCTGTTTGTCGATTTGGCCATCCTGGCCGGTGGCGACGCTTTTCAAAAAGGGGATGGTGGCGGCACGGTCGCACAGGTATTTGATGTCGGCGCCGCTGTAGCCGTCGAGATGAGTGGCCATGGCGTCGAGATTGACGTCGGGGGCGAGGGGCCGGTGCTGCAAATACATATCGAGCATTTTGCGGCGGGCGGGGGCGTCGGGGAGTGGGATATAGACTTTTTCATCGAAGCGGCCGGGGCGTAGGACGGCGGGGTCGAGCTGCCAGGGGACGTTGGTGGCGCCCATAAAGAGGATTGGTTGGGCATTTTTCTTGTCGAAGCCTTCCATGCCCTGGAGGATTTGCGGCACCACTCGCTGCATGACGCTGGACCCCTCGTCGCGCCGTGCGGGGATCAGGGATTCGATCTCATCGATGAAAATAATGCTCAGGGGCTCGGCGGCGGCAGCATCGAAAAGTTTTTTGATATTCTGCTCGGCTTCGCCGACCCATTTGCTAAGCACATCGGCGGCGGAGATGCGGAAGAAGGCGGCGTCGATCTCGCCGGCGGTGGCCTTGGCGAGCATGGTCTTTCCGGTGCCGGGAGGGCCGTAGAGGAGCACGCCGCCACCGGGCCTGATGCCGAATCGCTTGGCCAGATCGGCGTGCTGGAAGGGGTAGATCATTTTCAGGCGAATGTCCTGTTTGACCTCTTCGAGACCTGCAACGTCTTCGAAACGGAGGGAGGGTTTTTCCTTAACCATCCACTGGCTGGCGGAGGTTCCCCCTTCGGCTTCGCTGTCGGATTGGCTGCCCGATCTGGATGGCGTGGTGATCTGAGAGCGACGCTGGTTCTTGGCGTCCTGACAATCGCGGGCGAGGTCGAGCAGCCTTTGGGCCGTTTGTTGCCGGGCTTCGCGCAGGTCCGTGCCCTGAGCCTCTTTGCTGAGCTGGGCCATGGCGCGCGCCGCCTCCAGGAGGTAGACGCGCGCCGAATCCCACTGGCCGGCCCGGCGGGCGTCCAGGCCTTTTTGCTTGTAACGCTCGAAGGTATCCCAAGCGGACATGGCGAGGATTTTAGATGCGCGGTTTACGAATGAAAACAGGCCGGAATCCCAATCCCGTTATTCCCGCCGGTCGCGCTGCTGAATGTTGCGGCTGGCCAGATAGCCCATCACGGCCATGTAGCCAACCATCAGGGTTACGAGGAGGATTGCCAAGCCTGTTGAGCCGGTAAATCGGATGAAAATCAGTATCAGCACGATGGCGACGATCAGGAAGAAGATCAAAAAAGCGAGCCAACTTCGGCGTCGTCGCGTCAACGAGGTGTCGATTTCCAAATAAGCCGGCCGAGCATTGCCCGCTGGCGTTGAATCGCGATCTTGTGCCGGCCCATCAGCCATCGTGGATCTCACAGGCCCAGAGGTGAATTCACCAGATTTTCAACGCCGCTGCGTGTGACCCGGTAGACGTTTTCCAAACGGATACCGCCGGCCAGTTGCGGCCCATACAGGCCCGGCTCGGCGGTAAAAATTTCACCTTCGCCAAGCACTTCATCGGATTTCCAGTTCACATAGGGTCGCTCGTGGGGATGCAGGCCGACGCCATGGCCGAGGTGATGGGACATGCCTTTATCGCCGACGGCTTTGAGATGCTCGTCGATCATGTCGTATAGATCGCCGCAGCGGACGCCGGGCTTGGCGGTGGATTCGATCATCGGAAAGCAGGCCGCCAACGCCGCGTGAGCTTTGAACTGGGCGTCAGTCGGTTTACCGCCGACGGCAAAGCCGCGAGACGCATCGGAAAAATAGCCACGGTATGCGGGCCCGACGTCGAGGATGTAGATTTCGCCGGCTTTGGCTTTCTTGCCGCCCTTGGGGGGCCCGCCGCCGGCGCCGCAGGAATAATCATTGCCCAGCAGGGCGGTAAGAGGCTCGCCGGCCTCCACCACCGCGGCGGCGTTTAATTCGGTGAAGACGCGAATCTCATCGATGCCCGGCTCGATGATTTCTTTGGCCCGGCGATACATGGCGTCAACGCATAAAAATGCCTTGCGAATCAGGGCCAGCTCGTCGGCATCTTTTGCCCGGCGCATCTGGTGGAGGATGCCGTCGATTGAGGAGGGGATTCCACCAAAGCGCAAGAGGACTTGGGATGATACGGTCGAAGAATCAACGCCCAGCGTCCTGACGCCGCGCGCCGCCAGGGCCTCGACCGCCAGTTCCGCGACCACGAACGGGTGCTCGAGGCGCAGCATTGGGTTATCTCCGCCTCGCAATTCGATCAGCTGATCCGCGCCCGCGATCGGGGAACGGACGGCCGCTACCAGTGCCGATTTGCCGTCGGAGAAAAGGATGAACGCCGCTTCGTGTATCCAAAATTGCTTAAATGCGCTGAGGTAATAGACATGATGCGGAGTGCCGACCAGAACCGCATCCAGCTTCAGTTCCGCCATCTTTCCCAGCAGCCGTTTTTGGCGTTCCCTGGCCATGGTTGGATCAAGCATGGCGTTACTCTAACGCATCAGGTGCGGTTCGATAGTCAAATTTTTCTTTGCCACAAGGCCCGCTTTCCGATACCAATGAAGCCAGCAGGGCATCTCTGAGGCCGAATTCATGACTCAATCCGCGATTGCAACCGCTGCCGATTACGCCGAGGCGATGCTTTGCGCCCGCAAGGCGAAGAACATTCTGTGGCTTCTGATGATCGCCGTTGTTTTGGCACAACCGGCGATCTTTCTGGTCGCTCGCTACAAAATCGACATCTCCGGCTCGGGCCCTGCGGTCGATGGGTTGCATTACCTGGTGGCGGCGATTGATTTCCTGGGCATCGCCACGCCGTTGGTGCTGGGCGTCGTGCTGCTGCTGCTGACGGCGATCATGCTGGTGGGGCGATTGATCGGTGTGTCGCGCGTGACCGCGGCATTCATCTGGTGCGTTGTGCTGGCGGTTTTACTTTTTCCCTGGCAGGCATTTCTGGCCAATGCGACGTTGACGTCGCCGGAATTGCCCGGCGCGCTCTATACCTGGGTGGAACTGGTGGCGCGAGCACGAATCCATCCGGCGGGCATGGCGGCTGCGTTGCTGTTTTGGACTCGATTTGTCGGATGGCCGATGGTGGCGCTGATCATTCTGGTCGTCATTCAGGCCGATAGCCGCCGAGGGCTTCGCATGGCCCTGGGAGAGACTACCGCGCCGGTCGTGCCAGTCGCGGCCGCTTAGCGTCATGTCTCGACATTCTCCTCGCAATAGCAAAGCGGCTCTGTGCGGATAGCATATCGGCCATGGCCAACTCCCTTGGAAGCCTTTGCATCGTTCTGCACGGACATCTGCCATACGTTTTGCATCACGGTTCATACCCCCATGGCGAGGCATGGCTCTACGAAGCGGCGGCTGAAACGTACCTGCCGCTGCTCGACCTGATCGGTGAATGCGCACTCATGAAAGCCAGGCCCGCCCTGACGATCGGGTTAACTCCCGTGTTGCTCGAGCAATTGGCCCACTCGCGTTTCAAAGAAGGGTTTGTCGTATATCTTCGCGAGCGCGTCGCCCGAGCACAGGACGATCGCCGAGGGTTCGAAAAGTCGAATGAGCCGCATCAGGCTTATTTGGCCCAGCGCTGGGAAGAATGGCATCAGGCCAAACTTGACCAGTTTGAGCGAATCGATCGTGATATTCCGCGCGAATATGCCCAACGAGTCCGTGAGGGACATATCCAGGTTCTCACCAGCAACGCCACGCACGCCTACATGCCGTTGCTGCTTAACGATCAGGCGATTTCGGCTCAGATGCGGGCGGGGGTCGCCACGAGTCATCGGCGGCTGGGGTTCACACCGCATGGGATGTGGCTGCCGGAATGCGCCTACCGTCCGCAGTGGGATCAGTGGCTTCCGTCGGTGTTGTACGACAATCCGCGCAATCGGCCGGGCCTGGAGGATTTTATTTCCGCCGCGGGCGTCAATCACTTTTTTGTTGATACCCATCTAATCACTGGCGGCCAACCCATGGGGACTTTTGACGGAGGTAAATTCCAGCAGATCAGCGACGCCCAGCTTCATTGGGATACCCAGCGCGGTTGGCAGAGCGTCCTGGAGCCAAGCGGCGTCGTCAGCCGGCCTGAGCCGCCCAAATGTTTTGCCATGGCGCGGCACCCGCGCGTGAGCGAACAGGTTTGGAGCGGGGCGATTGGGTATCCGGCGGATGGGGCTTATCTGGAATTTCACAAAAAGCACGGAGACCGGGGGCTGCGGTACTGGAAGATCACCGGCAACCAAGTCGATCTGGGGCAGAAGCATCCGTATCATCCGGATGATGTCTCGGCCAAGATTTTCGAGCAGAGCCGTCACTTTTGCACGGTTGTTCGGGAGGTGTTGCACGAGCATCGGCAGAAAACCGGGCGGGCCGGCGTGTGCGTCGCGCCGTTCGACGCGGAGCTCTTCGGCCATTGGTGGTTTGAGGGGCCGCGATTTCTGCGCGATGTGATCCTCACGCTCAACAGTGATCCCGAAGTTCGTCTCGTAACCGCTGAGCAGGCCCTGGAGCTTCATCCGCCGGATAAAGCGATGCGTCTTCCCGAAGGATCCTGGGGCGAGAAGGGGAACCACAGCGTCTGGATCAACGATCAGACCCGCTGGATATGGGAGATTGAATACCGGGCCGAGAATAGAATGCTCAAGCTGCTCCATGAGTTGCCGTGGAAAACAAACGGCTCTGTTGCCGATGGATTGCGTCGCGCCGGCCGGCAGTTGTTGCTGCTCCAGGCAAGCGATTGGCCGTTCGTCATTCATTCCCACGGTGCCGTGGACTATGGAATTCAACGATTTGCGGGCCACGCGACCAATTTTGACCGGGCGTGCCATATGGCCGAGGAAGCGGCGGCCGGCATCGCGGTCGACACGCTGCGGAAAATCGAGATCGAAGAAATGGACTCGCACGACAGTATTTTTCCGCATATCGATTTGAACTGGTGGATGTGATATTTCCATGAAGGTCATCGATCTGGGCCTGATGCCGTACCGTCAGGCATGGCAAATTCAGCAGCGCGTGCATGACGAGGTGGTTGCGGGGGGCGAGCCAGCCTTGCTGATCGTCGAGCATCCGCCGGTCATTACGGTGGGACGTCGGCCTGATCCGGCAAAAAATTTGCTGACACCGCGGGATCGATTGCGCGAGCTGGGGATTGAATTTGTTGAAAGCGATCGCGGGGGCGACATTACTTATCACGCGCCGGGGCAGATCGTGGCGTATCCGATTCTTCGCCTGATCGATTACCGCCTGTCTGTTGGCGCATACATGCACCGGTTGGAGGCGATCGTAATCGCTGCACTGGCTGAAATCGGTTTGGAAGGCCGCACCGACCGTCAGGCCGTCGGGGTCTGGGTGAATGATGGAGACATTTTAGCCAAGATTTGCGCTCTGGGCGTTCGCATCCGCCGCGGCGTTTCCATGCACGGCCTGGCCCTGAACGTCAGCGTCGATTTGAGCGGATTTGCCCATATTATTCCTTGCGGTTTACAGTCGCGGCCCGTCACCAGCATCGCAAAGCTGCTGGGAGATGCCGCTCCATCCATCGATCGCGTCAAGGGCATTCTGACCACGAATCTGCTGACGGCTTTTTTGACACCATGATGAAGTTGCCCGTGACATGGGGCTGGAAGCCCATGCCACAACAGGGGACAATGGCGGGCGAGGTCTGACCATGCATTTTGTTTCATTGATTTCCCAGGAAGAATCCGCGGTTAAGGCCGCTGAGCAGATTGTTCATCGGACGCGCGAGTCTCTACAGCAGAAGATTGACGCGGTGTTCCTGTTTATCACAGCTCATCATGTTGCTGCCGCGCAGGAGATCGTTGAAAAGCTCTGGCTGGAACTGGACCCTCAGGCTCTGGTCGGCTGCACAGCGGAAGGCGTCATTGGCGAAGACCGGGAAATCGAGCAAGGGCTCGGCATCGCGATCCTGGCTGGATATCTACCCGGCATCCATTTACATCCATTTCACATCGCGCCTGAGGATTGGCGAGAGTTGATCGACGATCCTGAGACTCTCACGGGGCGCATGGGGTATGGTCCGCAAACGCGCGGGATCATCGGTCTGGGCGATCCTTTTACGACTCCCATCATGCCTTTGATGGATGTAATGAGTCAGGCGATGTCGGCCGCTCCTTTAATCGGCGGCATGGCCAGCGCGGCTCAGTCGCCGGGCGGCAATGCTCTGTTCCGCAACGACGACATTTTTAATGAGGGGATGGTGGGAATCAGCCTGAGCGGGGCGGCTCAAGTCGATACCATCGTAAGCCAGGGTTGCCGGCCCATCGGGCGGAGTTTGGTCATCACCAAGGCGCATGACAATGTGATCGAGCAATTGGGCGGCAAGCCGTCGCTTGGGGTGCTCAAAGATATGGTGGATGAATTGCCGGAGAGTGAGAAGGAATTGCTGCATGACAACGGACTGATGATCGGCAGGGCGATCAGTGAGTACAAAGATCATTTTGGCAGGGGCGATTTCCTGATCCGCAGTTTAGCGGGCGTGGATCAGCGGACCGGGGCGATCGCGGTGGGGGATTTGGTGCGCGTCGGGCAAACCGTTCAATTCCAGGCGCGCGATGGCCGGACTGCTCATGAGGATTTGGAACTGATGCTGGGCAGCGGCGCCTCAAATCCGCCTGCGGCGGGTGGGTTGCTCTTCAGTTGCAATGGGCGGGGGACGCGCTTGTTCGACAATCGCCACCATGACATTACCGCGGCCCGCGCGGCCATGCCCAAGACGCCGGTCGCGGGGTTTTTCGCGGCTGGAGAATTGGGGCCGGTGGGCGGCAAAAACTTCATCCACGGGCATACCGCCAGCTTTGCGCTGTTGCGGCCGGCGGAGGGGTCGGCCCCGCCGGATCAAAAATAGTCCGATGGAGAATCGCTTGCGCCTGCGCCTTTCCGACGATGCCGCCTATATCCTGCCGATGGGGGTGTTTCTGGGCTTCACGTTGATCGGTTCGCATTGGCCGGCGCTCATGCCGGCCAGCTACATCATCAAGACGCTTCTGGCCGGCGCGATTCTTGTCGCGCTGCGGCGGCATTACACTTGGATTGGCTGGAATTACTGGTGGCTGGGGATCGTGATTGGCATCGTGGGGGTCGTTCAATGGGTCGGCATGGAAAAGGCGATCCTGCATTTTTGGCCGCATTATTTCAATCCGGCGGGACGCAATGCAGCCGAGGCAATCAATCCGCTCCATGCGATCAACTCGCCGGCGATGCGTGGATTGTTCCTGGCGGCGCGATTGGCTGGTCCCGTGCTGGTGGTGCCGTTCATGGAGGAATTGTTCTGGCGCGATTATCTGTGGCGTACGATATCCGCGCCAAGCGATTTCAAACTGGCGGCCATCGGCGAATGGGACCGGCAATCGTTTGTCATCGTCACGCTTCTGTTCGCTTCACCGCATGTGCAATGGATCACCGCGATTGTTTGGGGGACGATGATCGCGATTTTGCTCGTGCGCACCCGGAATTTGGGAGCCTGCATCATCGCTCATGCCATCACAAATTTGCTGCTGGGCGTCTATGTGTTGTGGTCGGGGGACTGGTGGTTCTGGTAATGACATGGTGGGCCAAATCCCCTAAAATTCGCGGTCTGATGAAGGGTCGTCCATGCTGAGCAATCCCGAAATTCCCGCGATCCGCAGGCTTTATCTGGACAACGCGGCGACGAGCTTTCCCAAGCCCAAAGAGGTGCTGGATGCGATGGCCCGCTATGCCCGTGAGTTGGGGGCCAGCGCGGGGCGCGGAGCCTATCAAGAGGCCGTGGAGACCGGGTCGCTGATGGGTGAGTGCCGCCGGCGGCTATGCGAGCTCTTCCATGGGGAAAAGAGCGAGCATTTTGTTTTTACGCTCAATTGCTCCGACGCGTTAAACCTGGCCATCAAGGGATTGATCGATCCAGCCAAGAAGAATCACGCGATCTGTACGCATATCGATCATAATTCCATCCTGCGGCCGCTCAATGCCCTGGCCGATCGTGGCTGGGTCGAGCAGAGCCGAATCGCTGTTGATGCGGCCAATGGCCTGGTCGATCAGGAGCTAATCGAGCAGGCGATTCGGCCGGACACACGATTGATCGCCATCACCCACGCGAGCAACGTCACCGGCACCGTGCAGCCGATTCGGCAGATCGGACGGATCGCGCGGGAGCATGGAATTCCATTCATCGTCGATGCGGCGCAGTCGGCGGGGCATTTGCCGATCGACGTGCAGGCGGATGGGATCGATCTGCTGGCGGCGCCGGGGCACAAAGGGTTGCTAGGGCCGCTGGGCACGGGATTTCTGTACATTCGGCCGGGGATTGAAAAGATCCTTCAGCCGATCAAGGAAGGCGGCACCGGCTCGATCAGCGAAAACGACCGTCAGCCCGATTTTCTGCCGGATAAATATGAGCCGGGCAGCCACAACGCCATCGGCCTCATCGGGTTGTCACAAGGCGTTAAATGGGTGCTGGACCAGGGGATCGAAAAACTCGCGGCGCACGGGCAGGACCTGTCGCGCACGTTTATCGATGCGATTAGCGACATCGAGGGGTTGATCTATTACGGCCCGCGCGGCATCAAAAATCGCGTGGACGTCTTCTCCGTTCGTGTTGAAGGCCTCGATCCTTATGAACTGTCCGCCGTGCTGGAATCACACTATGGAATTCTTACAAGGCCCGGAATTCACTGCGCGCCGCTGGCCCATCAGGCGCTGGGCACCTCGTCTATCGGCGGGACGACGCGAGTGAGCGTTGGGCCATTTCTTTCCCGGCAGGACGTCACCTATGCGGCGGATGCTCTGGCGGATATTGCGATGTCGGTGCGGAAGAATGGATTGGCCAGAAGCGTTTGAGCGGAGCTTGTGCCGTCGAATTTAAATTCAGCACACCACGTCGTACGCGATCGGGTAGGGGATCAAATCCGGCCGCATGAGATGAAGGCGGCGAATGCGCACTTGGGGAAGGAAGTCGGCGGCACTGGCAAGCCCGGAGGGTTTGGGTGATTGAAGATCGGCCTTGCGAGCGTGCGATCCGTCCCCGCTGGTAATTACAAACGTAGACAGCAGGGCGAAAAGCAAGAAAGTTCGGCGGATTCCGCGGGCCATGGCTTGTCCTTTGGGACGGATCAACCCAATCAAACGGGAAGTGCGCGGCTGGGGTCACAGCCGGCGCATCCAGACTACCTCAACGCGGCATATCCACCAACAAAAAAATGGGCGCGCAACACCCCAAATGGATTAAATTGGCTGGAAAGCGGGGCAATGGCTAGGGGCTATGATGCCGGACCAGAGGTTTGCCGCGGCGAAGCGGATGATGGATGGCCGTTGGATTGAGTCGATTCAGGGGATGGAGCATACATGGCGGCGAAGACGCTCAATAGTGGCCGGGCAAGGGGGACGAGGGCTTTGGCGATGCTCCAGGCCATATGGAGATTTCCATCAGGAGACTCGGTAGTGGTTTGGGGGTCCTTAGGCATCCGATAGGGTTGAGAACGGTCAGGAAAGTTCTCCCTGCCCGCCAGGAGAACGGCGGTAAATCCGGCGGCAGCGGCGGTTGCCACCATGGCCAAGGGGTGCTCGCGGACCCATTCACGGGGGTCGGCGCTGTTCCTGACCCGATGCTTCAAACGCTGTAACGTGACGGCCATCGCCGCATGAGCGTCCTTGGCCTGTTGGGTGAGAAATTCGTGTTCGTTCATGGACCTGTCACTTTCATGAACTCTTGCCATTTTCTTGCGGCGTATGCTCTTCGGCGCGCTGGTGGACATGGCTTCCAAAATTGCGCAGTTGGCGCTGGCGCCGGGCCTCGTAGCGAGCGTGCATCTTGGCATTGGAGAAGGCAACGATCCGAGTCACCACCACAAAGACCGCGATCCCCATGGAACCCAGCAGCAACGCTCCCGTGACCAGATCGGCGATCCAGCGCGTGTGAAACACTTCGGCCAGGGCGTCGGCGAGCCCGATGAAGATAAAAACGGTGCCGACGATCGCCGTTGCCGCCGACACGAGCAGGACGATTATCCAAAATCCTGCCCAAAAGAGGAGCCGCCGGACCTCGAGCCGAGCGAGATCAAATTTGGCGGACAGGTAGTAGAACACGTATTCGGCCAGCTCGCCGATCGTGGATTTGATCGATGCCGGTTCGGGAGGATCGGCAGATTTTGCGTTCTGGCCGGCGGAACTATCGCCGGAGGCGTCCGAGCCGGGCTGCACGGATGACGGATCGGATTCCATGGACCTGCTTTCCCGCTCCATGCGTGGCAGAGTTGCCGGGCAAGTTTATCGTCGCCGCAGAAGCATGCCGAGCAGAACGCCGGCCCCGGCCGCGATCAGAAGAGATTGCAGCGGATAGTCGCGGATGTAATCCTCCAGCGCCCCTTCCCATTCCCGGGCCTTGGCGCGGCCTTGGTCGTAATAATCCGACGCATGATCTTTGATGTCCTCGTATTTTTCCCGAACGGCATCGCGCACGTTCCGGCCGACCTCGGCGGCTTTGTCCTTCATCTGGTCGGTCTGGGATTGACCTTCGTTGGTGTAGTTTTCAGCAACAGACATGAGAGGCTCCTTTCGTAACCATGAACATGAGCGCGACTCAACGGGCCGCGCCTGCTCATACTCATAATACGCCTATCGTCTCCGGGACAATACGAGAAATGTGAAGGAAATTTAGAAGAGGCCATGAAACGTAAAGGCGTGAAACGTGGGGAAAATGCCATTTCTCACGTTTCACGCCTTTACGTGTTCCCACTCAATCGGTGTGTTCCCACTTGATCGCCATGGGCTCAAACCGCTTGAAAGAGTGGGGCGAGGGCGCGTATTTGGCGCTGAGATTGAGAATCTGATCGCGATAAGTCTCGTACTCAGGCCCTCTGGCTTTGGGGAAACCCTTGAGGCCGATGACCAGATATGAGCTGGGGGGCCAGCCTCGAATGTTCTGCTCGATCGTGCAAGGCAGGCTGTTTTGGTTGAGGAAATCGCAGGCCTGCTGGGCGCCTTTTTTGGTGGGGTAGCTTTGGATCAGCACATAGTTCAGGTTGATCTGCCGCGTCGGATTGGCGGCGTCAAGAGCATGCGTGTCCCCGGCCTGGCGGGCATCGTCAGGGGACGGGGCAGCCGGCTCATCGGCCGGATGCTCTTGGCCGGCGATTTGCAAGACGGATGGATGCGCCGGCTGGGTACGGATGCGATCCAGCATTGCCAGGTCACGATTGGCCTCGCCGCGATGCGAGTAATGGCGGGCCAGCGTAATGATCCCGATCAGGGCAAATGCAGTCGCGGCTCCCGCAATGACGGCGTTTTGCCTCAAAGCCCATTGCTTCACCGGCAATAGAACCGGCTGAATCCGCACGGACAGTTTTTCCCATTGTTGGCGGATCAGAATCGAAAAGGGCGGTGGGGCCGGTTTAGCCGGGCGCTGGATATTTTCCGTCGAGTTGTCATCGTCGGCCGACCCAGGGGGCCGTTTGGGATTGGGTTTGAGCGTGTATCTCGACGTCG
>CAZCKE010000013.1:13049-21723 GCA_964499005.1 uncultured Tepidisphaeraceae bacterium | reverse complement strand
AAGCCCCCTGGTGAATGATAATCAAGGAATCGCGCCGGATCGCTGTCGGTATTGAGCACCGAATGCACCATGCCGCGCGGGATGTGCAGGAAAGTTCCCCGCGGAGCGGAAACCTCCCGATCGCCGGCTGTCACCGTCACGGTGCCGTCCAGCACGTAGTACATCTCATCTTCCCGCGCGCAGGTGTGCAATGGAATTCCCACGCCGGGCGGCAAGGTGACTGTTGCCAGACAGAAATTCCCGGCGGTTTGCTCGCTGGTCAGATGCAGCGCCACGTGCTTGCCCAGAAGCCAGTATTCTTTGGGCTTGGGCAAAGGCGCCCCCTGTTTGGTCGACCGATGCTGCATCAACATTTCGATGCCATATTTGGGCGTCGCTCCCATCAACTTGCCGACCGCCGCATCATTGACGGCCAGGGGATGGATGCGATCGACCGCCGGCAAGCCCGCGTCGGGGACGAATTTCTCGAATCCGCAGGGTGTGGCCACGACCAGGAATCGGCCCGGCGTCGAGCCGATGTTTTTGTAGGTATGCGGGATGTTTTTCGGCAGGTATGCACTGTCGCCGGCTTTGGCTGAAATGGTTTGGTCAGCGTGGACCAGGCCGAATTCTCCTTCGAGGATCGCGAACATCTCATCTTCGCGCCGGTGCAGATGCGGCGGGGGGCCGGCCTTGGGCGGGGCGGTCGTCTCCACGACGGCGAAGCGGCCCTCGGTCTGTTCGCCGCTGAGCTTGATCGTCACCAGATCGCCCAGGAGCCAATAGGCCTGACCTTCACCGGGCTTCACGACCGTGGGGATTCGCGCAGCGCACATGGGAGTCTCCCTCATTTTGGATGGCCCGGAGTTTACACCAGCGACGGGGACGTTGCGACTTGATCTTTGTGCGAGAGGAGCGAAAGGGCCGTGTCAAATACCATCGCCGGCGTCACGCGGATCATGCAGCGGTGATCCAGCGGGCAAATCTTCTTCTGGCAGGGGCCGCAGAAAACCTTCACCGCCACTTTGCGTTCCTTGGCAAAATAGATTTCCGTCCATTCGGGGTGCGTCGGGCCGAAGATCGTCACCACCGGCACGTCAAATGCCGCGGCGATGTGGCGCGGGCCGGTGTCGTTGGTGATCATCAGGTCGCAGCGGCGGACGATGTCCTTGAGCGCGCCGAGCGTCGATCCGTGGGCCAGCAGGTCGATCGGCGCCCGGGTCATGGATCGCACGATGGTGTCGATGATCTTCCGTTCGCGCGGCGCGCCGCTGATCAGCACCGTTGCTCCCAGTTCGGCGATCAGCCGATCGGCCAGAGTCGCGAAATATTCTGTTGGCCAGCATTTGGCTTCGCCGAAATGCGCGCCGGGGTTGAGGAGGATCAGGGGCGGCTTGCCAGCCCCACCCGGATGATCGATCTCAGGATCGAGCCCCGCGTGCTGGAGTGCCGCCGCCGCCTCGCGCCGCTCCGATTCGGTGACGAACAGCTTGAGAGTCAGATCGCGCTGCTGGCCGCCCAGGTATCGCACCGGGCCCATGTAATATTTCACCATCGGCGTCGGAATAAATTTCCCTCGCTCCTTCTGGGGCAGCAGCTTGTCGGTGAGCAAAAACCCGCGCCCGTCCCGCTCATATCCAACGATCCGGGGGATGTTGGCCATCTTGCAGACCAGGGCCGTTTGAAATGAATTGGGAAGCAGAATCGCCAGGTCAAAATGCCCGGAGCGCAAGCGGCGAGCCAGATCAAAAAGCCCCTTGCCCGCTTTTTTCTTGGTCTTGCCCGTTCGATAGGTGATGAGCTGGTCGATCCAGGGCATCCCGGTGTGAATCGGCTTGACGTACCGCTTCATCAGGCAGGCGATATGAGCCTGGGGGAAAAGTTCCCGCAACGCCCTCAGCGCGGGGGTCGACATCACGGCGTCGCCCACCCAGCTCGGCTGCACTACGAGAATCTTTTTGTATTCCGACATCCAGCCCTATCAGTATAACCCGGCGCGACGATTTTCACTCAATTTTCACTTGGCGGCGGGGTTCTCCAGGACATAAACACCGACCGCTTTGGCCTTGGCGGCATAATCGATGCCCCATTCCTGCGCCACGATCGTCATTTGCCGTTGAATCGACGGAGGGACGTTATGCCATGATTCAAAATCAATCGTCATCCAGCGCGGCCATTGGTCCGGCGGTGTCGTTTGTAGGTAGTCCGCATCCTGCTGGCGGGCGCCTCCTCCCTGGTAATACGCCAGGCTCGGTTCGTAATATCCGATCATCGCCATCGGCACGTTCAGGCCGCGCGCCGTCGGAGGCAGATCCGCTGCCAGCCGCTTGGGCAACTGCACAAAATCCAGGTTGGGCAGGACCGTTCCATACAAAACGGCGATGATGAACATCATCCCCAGGCCGATCGCGGCGCACGCCCGCTCGATGCGACCCTGCATAAATCGCTGCGACACGATCCCCGCGAACACGATTGTTCCCAGGCTGAACGCCACCATCCCGGCGATCGGCAAAGGAAGCTCACGATGGATCAGTTCTGTCAGCCATGTGTGGAACGAAACGTCCGCCTGATGGTAGGCCCAGTAGCTGGCCGCCCAGGGTGCAAATCCAATCAGCACGGTGGCAAATGCCCAGACGGCGATCCCCACCTTGAAGCTCTTTCGTCCCAATTCATCAAATTCTCCCCGCGCGCAGCGAATAATCGCGTCGGCCGTCAGAAATGACAACGCCGGAAACGACGGCAGCACATAAAACGGCAGCTTGGTCCACACCAACTCCATCAGCAGCCACGGTCCGACCACGGCGGCGATTGCAAATCGAATCATGGGGAGCGACCGCTTTCGCCACGCGATGATTGCCACCGCCACCAGCAAGAGACTCCAAGGGAAAAACGTCGCGAAAATCCCCAGTGTGTGATATCCCGGCGGAGCGCCGTGCCCGTCCATGCTGCCGCCACTATGTTTGGCCGCCTTCAAGGCCAACCCCCCCAGGAAACCCGGCGCCCGTTCGTGCAGCAGGATCAGCCAGGGAACCCCCAGAACCAGTAGAATCGGCACGCCGATGAGCGGCTTGGTATGCCGCCACCATGCGATCGCTTTTTTCCATGCCGATGGGTCGCGGAATCGCCCGCGCAAATCCAGCAGCAGCAGCACGATCATCGAAACAACGTCCATCCCCAGCGCGACCGGCCCTTTGGTCAGCGCCGCGACCGACAGCGTCACCCAAAACAGCGGCGCCAACCACCATGCCGGCCGGCGCTTCGCCAGTTCCGCCGCGTACATCAACCCCAGGCATGCCTGCCCGGTACAGATCGAAAGCATCAACAACGCGTCGGTGATGGCGAATTTCCCCGCTGCGATGGCCAGGCCGCTGCTGCAAAAGATGAACATGGACCAGATGGCCCGCCGGTCCCCGGAAAATCGTCGAACGTAAATGCCCAGCAGCGCGGTTGCCGCCACGATTGATAGGGTTGAAGGCAATCGGACCGCCAGTTCGCTCTCTCCCAGAAGCTCAATCGAGACCGCCTGGCACCAGTAAATCATGGGCGGCTTCTCCTGCCGCCAGGCCCCTAAAAATCGCGGCACGACCCAATCCCCGCTCAGCACCATCTCCCGCGTGCACTCCGCATACCACGGTTCATCCCGGTCCCACAGCGGTATCCGCTGTGCCCCGGTGAGATCCACCACTGCGGCCAACAATAGGATTGCGATAAACCATTTCCGGAACTTCGCCGAGCGCGGCATAGTCGGGCAACCTTACGCTTCCGGTCTAAAAACTGCAAAGCAGGCTGCCCATCGGTCATTCCCCTTTACGCCACCTCCATTCGCCCGTACTTTCACGCCGCGCATGTCGCCCATGACGCTCATCGCCACCCTCGCCGCGGGGAGCGTTTTGTTGATGCTCTTTGAGCGCGGCGGCATGGCAAGCAATCCGGCACTCTCCTTCAAAGGGGATGTCAAACGCGAGACGCGATTTCTCGCTCAATACGGCCAGCTCATCTGCACGTTCATCACGGCCTTGCTCGTCTGGCAGCTCGACGCCCGGCGCGGCTGGCAGATCTGCAAAGCGCTTTGGGCCGCGGTCATCAGCGCGACGTTTGTTGCGATGATCCTCAAACGGCTTCTGGGGCGCGTTCGGCCCGGGCGGCCTCAGGCGGGGCGGTTCCTGGGGCCTGAATTTCGCCATGCCAATTTCCGCGAGAGTTTCCCCTCCAGCCACAGCGCTTCGGCCGTCGCTTTTTCGGTTGTTCTGGCGTATGCCTATCCACATGCGGCCGTGACGTTCTGGGTGCTGGCCCTGATCTGTGCCGGGCTCCGGTACGTGATGGACGCCCATTGGCCCAGCGACGTGATGGCCGGAATTGCGTTGGGATACCTAACCGCGGTGTTGTCCTGGCGTCACTTTTTCTAAGCCGTGTTCCCATGCCCGCTTGCTGGGATTTTCACGACCTGGCCGATCACCTGCGCGACGCGCTGCAAGCCGCCGAATCGGAATTGCGCCTGGAGCAAGCCGTCTATGGCTTGGATGCGCTGGACGAAATCCCTCTCCAAACGATGCTCGCCCAGCGCTTGGCCGCTTTCTATGAGGTTGCCCGCGAGGTGCGCTATCCCGCCACCGCCGGCAAAAAGCTTTCCAATCGGCCTCGGTGCGATCTGGTCCTCACGCCTCTGGGTCATCCGCTCAAGCTCGATATCGCGCCGCCGACGCTGTTTGATCCGGTCGAGTTAACCGAGCCCGACGAAGCGCTCTGGCTCGAGGTGAAAGTCGCTTATCAGTTTCGTGAAGGGGGCGTTCGTCACAGCGGCTACGGTGCCCAGTGGCGCACCGCAGTTGTCGAGGATCTGCAAAAAATGGAAGCCGACCCGCTCATCCACGAAGCCGGGCTGGTGCTGATCGTCTTTAACGAATCCCCGGCGATTCTGGAAAAAGACATCGAGCTGTTCGAGGATGTCCTGACCCGCAAGGAAGTCCTCGCGGGTTTTCGTCAGGTCCGTAGCGTCGAAATCCTTGACCGCATCGGTCACCGCCTCTGTACGGTCGCCGTTTGGCCGACGATCCAGCGATGATGAAAGGCGTCGTCATTTCACGCGGACGATGATCGTGGACATCATGATGCTATTGGGCACGATGATCCACCGGTCATCCTCGGTCTGAAGCTTGGTATATCCCAACGTGAACTCCCTCACGACACCGGTTTCTTTTCGGGTCGGCACATTGGGGGTGAGTTTTTCCCCAAGGCCAAACGGCCGGTACAGGAGCAGCGCGATCCCCGCGATGATCTGCCCTAGGGTATTCTGGGCCGCCAGCCCGAGCACCAGCGAAACAATCCCCGCACTGGCGAGCAGCGCCGACCCGATGTGGTTGAGCGCCGGCACAATGTGGGCGTAAAAAATTATCGCCGCCAGAACGCAGAACAGTTGTAGAAGCTGGCCGATAAAGTTGACGGCTGTCGGATCGACCCCAAGGTCCGAGCGAGCCGCAATTCGCTTGGTCCATATCCTGACGAGCTTGGCGGCGATCAAAGCGAAGACGAGCAGCACCACGCCATACAAAATGGCGCCGACCATCCTGGACGGGTCGAAAAGATTATCAAACAACCGTTTTGGCATGATCGGTGGGTCCCGTGGTTCGCGGCATATTACAATAGCGATGCCAGGGAGGAATTTGCCTCCAAACGTGCGGCCAAGGGCCGTTCGTGCGATATTGACCCGTGCCGATGACCGCCTCTCCCGATCACTCCAATCGCTGCTGGCCTGCTGTCGCCGGCCTCTGCGCCGTCGTTGTGCTGGTTTATCTCCCAACAATCCTTCATGGCGGATTTATCTGGGATGATCCGCAGCATATCACCGCCAATCATACGCTCCGCGACCTGCCCGGCCTGCTCAATCTCTGGATTCATCCGACGTCGATTCCGCAATATTACCCGCTGGTTCATACGACATTCTGGATCGAATATCACCTGTGGGGCGTGCATCCGGCCGGCTATCACATCGACAATATCCTGCTGCACGCCCTGACAGCCGTCCTGCTTTGGCGAGCGCTGGCTCGCTTGAATGTTCCGGGGGCCCTGATCGCCGCGGCGCTGTTTGCCCTGCATCCAATTCAGGTTGAATCGGTCGCCTGGGCCACCGAGCGGAAAAATGTGCTCTCCGCCGTTTTTTATCTCCTCTCATTTCATGCGTATCTCAATTGGGCCGGGGAAGATTTTTCCCGCCCCGATCGCCGTCAGGTAAAATATCTGCTCGCGATGCTTTTATTCGTGGCGGCGCTGCTCAGCAAATCCGTCACGTGCTCTCTCCCCGCGGCCATTCTGCTGGTCATCTACTGGCATAACGGCCGCGTCCGCTGGCGAGACGTCGCCCCTCTCATTCCCTTTTTCATCGCCGGCCTGGCGATGGCCCTGGTCACCGGCACCATCGAGCGCCAGCACGTCGGCGCGAGCGGCAATGAATGGAATTGGAGTTTCGGCCAGCGCTGCCTCATCGCAAGCCGCGCCCTCTGTTTTTACGTCGGCAAAATTTTCTGGCCGCATCCCCTGATTTTCATCTATCCCCAGTGGCACGAATTGAGCATCACCCAGCATCCCTGGCTTATCCTCTTCCCCGCCGCCGTCTTCGCGGGGATATTGATCCTCTGGCTGGGGCGATCCCGCCTGGGTCGCGGCCCCCTGGTTGCCGGCCTCTTTTTCGCCGGCACGCTTCTGCCCGCGCTGGGGTTCGTTAACGTCTTCCCCATGCGCTATTCATTCGTTGCCGACCATTTTCAATATCTGGCCTCGATCGGAATCTTCGTTCTCATCGGCGCGATGCTCAGCCACTGGCATTCCACTCACGCTATCTCATTGGTTGTCCTGATTACTTTGTCGATCCTCACGATCCGTCAGCAGGCAATGTACCGCGACGCGCTGACGCTTTGGCGGACAACTTCAGAGCAAAACCCCTCAAGTTGGATGGTCTGGGGCGATCTCGGCGACGAATACGCCGAGCGGTCCAACCGCGACGATGAATCCCCCGCTCAGCGCGCCCAGGACCACGCCCTGGCGACGGATGCGTATGCTCGCATGCTCGCCCTGGCCCCCGACCGGGGCGTCTCACACTGGAAATGGGGCATTACCCGGGAGTCGGCGGGTGATCCCGACGGCGCCCGCCGGGAATTCGAGGTCGCCTTGCAACTTGAGCCCAATGCCGCCCCAGTCCTGGACAGCATGGGGTCCGTTTTGATCCAACTCCATAAACCTCAAGAAGCTGGAGACTATTTTACTCGCGCCACCCATGCCGATCCGGGCTACAGCCTCGCTCATTTTCACCTGGGCGTGGCCTTGGAATCCGCAGGCGACATTGACGGGGCCATTCACGAGTATTTCGCCGCTTTCCAGGCCAACCCCGATTCCCCTGATGCCGCTTACAATCTGGCCAACCTCCTGAGCCTTACAAAATCACGCCCTGATTTGTCCCTCGGCTACTATGCCGCCGCCGTCGACCAGCGTCCTCGCCGAGCGGACTACCGCGTCAATTTTGCCAATGCGCTACGACAGGTCGGCGAATTTGCCGCGGCTCGTCAGCAATGTGAAATTGCCCTTCAGCTTGATCCTAATCTTCAACCCGCCCGCGCACTATGGCAATCGCTTCAATCTCCCTAGTCGCATTTCTTCGATAAGTCGCGGCATGGCGATTGCTCTATCTCACGGCGGAATTCGCAGGCTCGTTTATTTAGACCTGTGAAATCTTGATGAGTTAAGCCGGCCGCGGCGCGTTCTCCCTGCACGCGTCGCGGTCGGCCTCTTTTTATTACGCGGCGATGTTGGCCGAGTCTTTCAAATCGCCTTGGGCGATTTCAATCCGCTCGGCCAGCCCCTCCATCTTTCGCCTTGTCTGGCGGATTTCCTGCAACAGATCGTCCACCCAGGCCATTCCTCGCGCCGTCAGATTCAGGGAAGGATCCGGCTGATCCGCCGTCTTCCACCGGGCCAGCAGGTGATCCACCCGCCGGCGCGTGTCCCATCGAATCAGGATCCAGATCGTCAAATACCAAAACAAGAGAAAGACCCCATTGGTCAGCAGCGACGTTGTGCTGAGCAAATCCACGACGAGCAGCCCCACATTTTTAACGGTGCTTAAATTCAACCCCGCCGAGAGGGCAGTATGCAGCACCGGCTGTACAAACGGAAACCAAAGCAGCGCCCCAATCGTCAACAGGAACCGGATCACCGGCGCGATCACTCCCCGGCGGCCTCCGGCGCGAGCCAAGACGGATTCTCTCTGCCGATCGATCGTCTCGATCAAATCCCGTCTCAATCGCGATTCCGCCGTTCCCGAATCCATCGATTCCCAGGGCCGGCGATCCTTGTAGAGCGCCGTGACGGCGGGATTCGATTGGTGCAACTGGGCGAACACCGATTGCACCCGCGTCGCGATCGAGGGATTGGAGGCCGAAAGATTTGTATTCACCAGCGCCTCGGCCCCGCCGAAAAACGACGCGGCCGAATTCTGCCGGATCAGAAATCGCAGTGGCGTCATCGCTCCATGGAGCATGTTGACGATCGGCCAATGCGAGACGCGCCGGGAAAAGACATCGTCGGTCATGACGGCTCGGTATGCCCGGTCGTCGAGTATCGCCGGGATCGTTTCCTCCAGCAGCGGCACGCCGACCCGCTGGACGAGCAATTCCGACGCCTCTTCGTCCAGCCGAGCCAGCCG
>CAZCKE010000013.1:0-13039 GCA_964499005.1 uncultured Tepidisphaeraceae bacterium | reverse complement strand
AAAGCAAGGCGGCGAAATTCGCCCATGGGTGTAGTCGATGTCTCCCCCGAAAGCAGTTGCGAGAGCTCGGGAAAATCGAATTCAGCCGGGTTCGTCGCTGAAATCAAAAACACTCGCGGGGCCTGCTCCAATCCCAGCAATCTCCCCAGCCGTTGGCCGAAGTCGTCCCGCAATTCTTTCCGCTCCGCGCCACCGGCCGGCAACTGGTCGGTTTTGTTCAGGCAAAACAGAAAATTCCGCGGGTCGTTCCCCTCCGCCACGCGCGCCAGAAGCTCTCGTGGCCGCGCATCGGCATATTTCTCCACGCTCTGAATCCAGATCGGAAACAGCATGTGCCGCAGCATTTTACGAGTGAGCTGGATGTGCTCTTCAAATCGACTGTCGATGTCGGGCAGGTCCAGGAGCACTTGTCGCGCCAGCCGGTCGTGCTCGTGCGTCATGATCCGGTATTTTCCCGGCGCCGCCGATTCCAGCAACGCCTCTAATTCCTTTCGCTGATTTCGATGGGCATACGCGATCACCGTTTGCGTTCCCGGTCCATGGGAGGTTTCTTCCGTGATCTTGGTTCCCGCCAACGCGTTCACCATCGCGCTCTTGCCGACCTCTTTTCCTCCGATCAGCCCGATCAGGTACATGCCGTCGGCGTTGACCCCCTGCTCGCCCAGGGCCGGCGAATCTTCTTCCAGCAATGCCGGGCCCGCGGCGCCCGTTGCCTCGATCGTCTCGCCCACCAGCTTTTGCAATTCGGGAAAATTCATGGCGTGATGGATTCCTCCAGTTCGTCCGCCTCCCGGCCGACCGCGTCGATCCGCTCCATCGCGGGAGTCAGGTTTTCCAGCCAATGTGCTACTCTCGCGAGTTGCTCGTGCACCAGCTTTTCAAATCGTGACGCGATTGCCCGGTTGGTTTGCCGCGTACGCGATTTAACCTCGTTGCTCAGCCGTTCCATGAGCCATGTCGCCGCCGAGTATCCGCCCAAAATCATCAAATCGACGTGCCCGAAAAACGCGTGATGCGTCGCGACGATGATGGCCAGGAGATACGGCGCCGCCTCGGTCCATTGCGTCAGCTTTTCGCCGCCGGGCAGATGCCTCAGTAATTTGAGCAGCAGCACGGTGTCGCGGGGCGTCGCATCCCAGCGTTTTTTCAGCCAGGCGTTGAGCGCCTCCAATTCCTCCACCGCGATCTTCCCCGCCTCCGATGGATCGATTTTGCAAGCGGCATATTTCAGCGATTCATGGGCCATCCATCGCGGTCCCGCGCCAGTCCCGGTCAGCGCATCGTCGATCCGGCTTTGCACGATGGTGAACTGATCGATCAGCATTTGCGAGAAATCCGGCACCTGCCGCGCTGCCTGGGGCTCATCGGAGCCCTTGGGCGCTTTGCTGTGAAAAACCATGTCCCACGCGGTCCGCGGCAGTCGCGCCAGCATCGCCGGGGCCTGCCGCACACGGTCCATGATTCGCCCCGGCCCGATCAAATAAAGCACGCTCCGCTGCTGCAATCGCCGCTCGAGCTGTTCGGTGATCGGGTTGACATCCACACCGCTCGACGGCGCTTCCATCGCCTTGAGTGCCGAGATCGCGGCGTCCGCCGCGCGCCGCTCCCGGCGCATCGGCCCCAGCACCTGGTCCCGCAATCGCCCGAGCAAATCTTTCACTCGCACGGCTGCGCCCGAGCGCCGTCGGCCTTCGGGCGCTCGCGCGAGGCTGCCGATCGTCCGCCGCAGCGCCGCCAGATTTCCCTCCGCCGGCGCCTCGTACGCCGCGTCATCCCGCGCGATCGCGAAAACCGCTCCCTCCTCCACCCCCAGCATCTTGCGGTAATCCTCCAGCATCGCCGGTGTCTCGCATTTGTTCATCACGAAAATGGCCGGAATTTCATATCGCTTGGCCAGCCGGTAATACGGCAGCAACTCGGTCATCTGATATTTTTCGGGCGACACCAGGAAAATAATTCCCTCCGCCCAGCGAAACACCCGGTCCGCCTGCGCGTGATGAGCCGGCTGATCTCCGTCCAGGTCCGGCGTATCCACCAGCGTCACGCCTTTGAGCAGTGCCGCCTCGGATTCGATCACTATCAGCGCGTCGTTCCGCCCCCGCGCCGGCAATTGGTCCGCCGGCGCGACGATCCGCGGCAATCCCAGCCATCCCTGCGGGATCGCTCCTTGTCCATTGGACACTGCAACGGCTCCCGTCGTAAATGTTCGCCGGAAACTCGCCGCAGAGACGTTGGATTCCAGCAGCCGGTTCACGACTGTGCTCTTGCCCGTCCCCGTGCCGCCAAGAATGCAGACCACCATGGCCGCATCCCCGCGCGATTCGAGATGAAACATCGCCGCCGCCGCGTCGGATCGCCATTTTGCGATTGCCGCCGCCGGCTCCGCCGCGCGCGGATTCAGCGCCGACACTTTCTTGTCCAGCCCGTCGAGCGATTTCTCCAGGTTCACGCTTCGAATCATATCAATTGCTCGCGACGTTTCCCTGCCCGATCATCGCCTTCATCGGCGTCCCGAGCTTGGCGAACAACACAATCGTCACCACGCTCAATACGCATAGCAGGAATTGTTCACCGACCAGTCCGGCTCGCCCCGAAGTTCTGGCAAAATAATCCGTGACCAGCATTTCGGTGATCAGGGCCGCGACGAGGCTTACCGCCGGTCCCACCACCGCCATGACGGAAAATGCCAGTGCGAGCCAGTCGAATCCGACCGCGAGTGCCGCGCCGCGCGCCGCGCGAAACCAGAACATCGCCATGACGGTGAACAAAATCTGCTCGGCGAACATGGCCCGCAAAATCGCGCTGTCGCCCTGACCGATTTGAAATCCCGTCTCGATCGCAACGACAAAAACCACCAGGAACGTTACGACATACCGCGCCAGACGCAGGCTCACATCCGTCTTACGCGCAAAATCCGATGATGAAATCGTCCCTAATTTCCAGAAGACCAGCCAATCCAATGCGATCAGACAATAGGTCGGCAGTGGATTGAGGGCCCAATCCAGATAATCCCGCAGCGGCGAACGATCGACCATTGAACAAAGCAGGACCAGGCCGATCCCCAGCTTCGCGTAACAAACACCCAGCGCCAGCATCCTCCCCTGATTGATCTGCCGAAGCCATCGGGGATCGCTGTGAGACGAAATTGAGGCGATGGCGAGCGAGGTCGCGATCTCCCGGCCGCATTCGGGGCATTTACCGGTGGCGGCTAATCCGCGCAGGTTGTACCCGCAGTGCACGCACGCCGCATCGCGGTCGATCACAGCCTCGGCCATGGCATCATATTAACCGCAAACTCTCGTCGGCCGGGGAGTTGCTGGACTCCCATTTGCGCAATGATGGGATCCCGCGCTCGGCGGCAAAACCTGCCCAGTTTGCCTGGCTGCTCAATCCGCCAAGGTGTTTCCAAACCCACCGGTCATACATCCAAAAATCCCTGGCAAATACTTGGCGCTGATTTTCCCGTCCGCCACGAATTGTACATCTTATTAGATGCGAGAACCCCCTGAACGGGAGGGACTGCCATGATGCTGCAAATAACATCCGCTTTGGACGAACCGATCGAGGACTTTGAGGATTGGCCGGCACAGGCCCGGCTCATCGTCTCGTCGCTGGAATCGGCGCAGTCGGGCAACGTCGAACGGCGTCGGCACCCGCGCCTGCGATATCGCACCCGCGCGCAATTGACCCTGTTTGTCGACGGCCCCAATGCTCCGCCGCGGCTGATCTTCGCTCGCGACGTCTGCTCCCGCAGTCTGGGGTTCATCTGCCCCAAGTACGTCCCGCTCGGCTACGGCGGCCAACTCGAGATCCGCAGCCCCGACGGATGCGACCGAATCATCTATTGCACCGTTCTACGCTCGCGCAAACTCGTCGAGGGGTGGTACGAGGGAGCGGTTTATTTCAATCGGGATCAATCGTATTTCCGAGCGTGCCCCATCGCGCCGTCGGATCGGTGGTGAATTTCCCGGGCTTGCCACCGTCTGTGGCAAACTCGATCCCAGTATTTGCGCCAAGCAAATGTGGATTGCGTTCAAGGAAGTCATTCTTGAACGCCAGTCTCCCCCCACAAAATTGGAGAGATGCCCGGGAGAACCACCTGCGGCTCTGTAATGATCGATGGATGGACTTAAATGGCCCCCACCAAATCCCCCGCCGCAGTCATCGATTTGGTCTTGGTCAATTTCGTTGCCGGAACGTGAATGCTGACCTGCACGAGTGAATGGGTTGGCGGAGCCGTATCGCAACTGCTCACCGGCAGGGGGCTGCCGGGCGGCTGGCTGAGGCGCACGATCTTGCCAAAGCGTAGCCGGATAGCCCATACGAAAGTGCGCCGGAGGGTTTGGACCAGTCCGAGCATTCCGACGATCTGCATGGCGGCCGTGCGACGGGAGACTTTGCTCCGCTTGCGGCACAACGCCAGAACCAGCCATAACGGGTTGTAGAAGTACAAGTAGGCGATCAACATGTTCAATTGCTTGCGCCACGGCCTTTCCAGGGTGGAGGCGATGACATAATTGCCATCAAACATGTAAGACGGAAGCCCTTTGCCGCCCACGCTGCGAAAGACCTGGCCGCTGGTATATGTCCCCTCATAAAGCTTGGAGCCCATCGCGGGGATCAACATGAGCACTTGCACCGAAGCGGCGCCGGCCTGGCGAAGAATCCTGACCTGGTTGAGCAATCCATAGTTGGTCCCGCGGGATACCAATGGCTGACTGTCGTGATGCATCATCATAGGCATGGGGCAAATGCCGGCATCCCGCAGCCGATTAAAAGCCTCGGTGGTCTTGGAAACGGTCTGGCCCTTCTTGACCAGGGTGGCGGTCATGTCTTCGACGCCAAGCCACAAGGCGCGGCATCCGGATTGAAAGACCAGGGGCAGATGCTCTTTGATCTGTAACGTGTCGTGGACGGTCACTTCCGTGTACCAACGAACATTGCGCCGCAGGGAGTGCCCTTCAAACTGCGCGCTGGCCAAAGTTTGCACGATGTCGAGCGTTCGGTCGTGATTGTTGAAGAAGTTGTCATCCGTGCCGAAGAAATGGCGTATATCGTACTCCTTGCGGATGCGCCACATTTCCTCCGCGATGCGTCCGGGGCTTTTGAGCCGATGTTGCCGCTGGTTGTAGGCGGGAATCGGGCAATAGGAGCAGGCGAATTTGCATCCTTGCGTCAATACGATTGAGCCGATCGGGCTGAGCCATTTGATTCGCTCGCGCTCCACCGCCTTGCTGCCCAGCGTCGCGGCGCGGCTGGGCGGTTCCAACAGGCGGTATCCGAGCACCGAATCCGGCAACTCATCAAGGTCGCCCACCAAGCGCTGGATCCCCGTGTCGACCAATTCTTCGGCCATATCGTCGCGGTCACCGCGCGCGTACACCAGGCCCGGGACGTTTTTCAGCGCTCCGCAACCGCAAGCGCGATAGAAGGCTGACCGCATGGATTCGCTTGGCGCGCGAATGCTCAAGACGGCTTCGATCAGCGAAAGCAGCACGTATTCTTCGCCCGTGATCACCACATCCGCGCCGCCGGGGTCGGCCGGGTTGCCGCTGAAAAGATCGTACGGCTGGTAGACGGCGTGCGGCCCTCCCGCAATGATCAGCGGGCGATATTCCGGATCGATTTTCCGCGCATCGCGAATCAATTCCATGCAGCGCTGATAGTGCAGCGACATGCTGGAGACCAGGAACAAGTCGGGAATGCGCCCATCCAGGCGCATGCGGGAGGGGCGAAAGTTGCGGTTCCATTGCTGCAGGACGATGCGGGTCTTCTCAAAGCCCGCGTCCACCAGGGCCGAGCCGATCGCCCGCACGCCCGCGGGCGCCATCCGCATGTCCGCGAAGATAAACGGCAGCATGCGAGTCCGATGATCGAACGCGCAGGCGATCACGCTCACCAGATCGTGCCGGGCCGACATGAGGCGCAGACGGCGGCGGATGTCGGCCAATTCCCCCGGCCGAAGCAGCTCATCTCCGCGCGAACGACGAGGAAGTTCCATGTCCCGGCACTCCCAAAACGCTGTCAGTGGCGATCAAACCCGCAACATTTCAACCTGTGGAATGCGATCATACAATAGCGAAGGGCGATTCCTTAACGCAAAAAACCGGCCTTAACTTGAAGTTTTGGCCATGGCCGCGACCGGTGAGAATCACAAAAATAGCTTTGGCGATCGAACTCAGCGACAGCGGGCCCTTTCATGGCGATGTTCGTTCATCTTGCTCCCCAATCCCAGGAAGCTCGCATTCGGCGCGCCGGCATCCGCCGACGTCTCGGAAACGCTTAGGCGGCCGCAAAATGGTGTTGCCCCAGCCCGCGTGGTAATTTCCGCACTTGTGACCCCCCTCAGCGAGCAAGCGAGCCGCGCTCTTTTAGCCATCACGATTCTCATTGCCCTGGCGGTTCGTCTCGGCTGGGCTCTGCATCAGCCCAGCGACGATGCGGGGATCGATCAGCTTTCGGATCAGCGGGAATATCTGGAGCTGGGCCGCAATCTCAAATCCGGACAGGGACTCTGGTTTGCTGATACTCGTTTCGAGCAAACGGTTTATGCCTATCGCACGCCGGGATACCCACTGCTGATTGAGTGGTGCGGCGGCAGCGCGCGGGTCGTTCGAGTCGTGCAGGCGTCGCTGGATGCGTCGAGCGTGCTGGCGGTTTATCTCCTGGCTCGTCGATGGTTGCCGGGCTGGCCGGGGCTGGTCGCGGCCGCTCTGGTCGCGTTGAATCCTTACCTGATTTTCTTTTCCGGATTGGTCCTGACTGAAACTCTTTTCACCACGATGCTCTGCTGGGGCATGGTGCTATTGGTCCTCAGTGGAGGGCCGTGGCCAATCAGGCGCTCGCGCCTGATCGCATGGCTGGGCGGCGGATTGCTCCTGGCTCTTTCGGTGCTGGTGCGGCCCGGCGCGGCGGGCTTGCCGGTTTTGCTGGGAATAGCGGCGGCGATTGCCAACCGCAATGCCCCAACTCCCCGCCGCGCCCGCTGGCCGCTGCCGGTCATTGCCACCATGCTTGTATTGACAGGGATTGTTTTGTTCCCCTGGGCGTCCCGCAATCGTTGGGTCCTCAAGTCCTGGATATGGACCACGACCAATACGGGGATCACCTACTACGACGGGTTCAATCCTGACGCCACGGGAGCTAGCAATCAGAAATTTGTTTCCTGGATTCCCTGGACGCGTGAAATGACCGAAGTGGGCCGCTCGCGGTACTTTACGGAATTGGCCGATGAATGGATCGCCCAACACCCGGCGGCTGCGGGGCGGCTGGCGGCGGTCAAAATCGCCCGCACCTGGAGCCCCATCCCGCTGAGCGACGAATACGGCAGCCGCGCATTGTATGTTATTGTGGGACTAACCTACGGGGTGGTCCTGGATGTCTTAATTCTTGCCGGTTTGCGATGGGGCCCGTTGCCCCGGTCGGTCAAGGGGTTGCTGCTGATGCCGGCGTTGTATTTTACCGTCGGAGCCGCGTTATCGGTCGGTTCGCTCCGCTATCGCGTCCCCGCCGAAGCGCCGATGGCGATCCTAGCGGCCAGTACGCTGGCCCCCAGGCGTAAGAGTGTAATGACACAATTCGAATGATCCCGTCCGCTGGGATTTCGCGATCGCTAAGCATTCGAATTTCGTCATTCGAGTTTTGCTCCAATGGCTCTTCGACTCGCCAATCCTGATCGCCTATTCGACCGAACCTGGCGACCGCGCCATCCTCTTCGCCCCAATCCTTCGCCGGCCCGCAAATGGATCATGTTCGTCATGCTCCTGTTCCTTTACGGCCTGATCCTGGGCTACAACTGGCTGACCAATCCACGCCGCGTTCGCGACATGGCCGGCGCGTATCTCTCCGACTTGCTCGGCGGCGAGGTCAGCATCGGCAAGGCCAACCTCTCGATCTTTGAGGGCCTTCGTCTGGACGATGTCACCTTGCGCATCGCCGAGCCCACCCAGCCGGATTCGACGATCTTTCATGCGCAGACCTTTTTGATTAGTTATCGCCCCGGCGAGTTGCTCGCCGGTCGTTTGGCGGCCACTCGGATCATCGCCGTCGGGCCGATCGTGATGTTGGCGGAAACCCCCCAAACCGGCAAATGGAATTATCAGCGCCTTCCCCAGCTCAATCGGACGCCCCCCAAAACCAAGCAATCCGGATTTTCCGGCGCGCTGCCTCAGATTATTCTGCGCGACGCGCAGGTGGCCTACATGCAGGTCGAGGACGGCAAAGCCCATCTTAAAGGTTGGTACGGGCTGGAAGCGCAGCTATCGCCCGTTCCCGAACAAGACCCCGACCATTATGACTTCACGATCCAGACCCGCGGCCGGGAGGAGCTGGGCCCCAGCGTGGAAGGAACGATGCGGACCGATGGGGGCGCCTCCGTGGCCCAGATGAGGAATTTCACTTTCGGGCAGGACATTAAAACGATGCTTCTGGAAAAGCCGCGCGCCTGGTGTGAATGGCACCAGCTCGAGGGGCGCATGGACGTGCCGCAGATGCGATACACGCCGGGGCGCGACGGCGCCAAGCCGACCTTCAGCGCGGAGATCAATCTCGGCGACGTCGAGCTGGCCGTTCATCCCGAGGAATGGATGAGCCGCGAGCAGAACGATCGGGTTCAATGGTTTCACGGCGTGCTGGACACGGCGCTGGAGCATCGCTGGCTTTCACGGCTCACCGCCGACATGCTTCGCAAGCTGAGCACGCCCCAACCGATCCATCTGCGCCAGGTTTCCGGCAAAATGGTCTTCAACGAAAATGGGATCGAACTCAGCGGCGTCAACGGCAAGTTGGAAGGCAATTGGTTTGCCATCGACGGAAAAATCGACGGTTACACGCCTGATGCGCCGGCCGACTTGACCCTATCGAGCGTCGTCGGCCATGACCTGGAAATCCCCGCCTGGTCCCCGACGTATGTCGGCTCGCTGCCGATGGAAGTGCAGGAGATCTGCGAACGATTGCATCCGCAGGGAACGTGCAGCGGCTGGCTGCGGCTTCAGCGCGCCGAATCGGGCGCCACCCCCGTCATGACCGGCCGTGTCGACATTCACGATGGGCATTTCACGTTCATCGACTGCCCCTATCCCCTTTCGCGGGCGACAGGGACCGTCCTGCTGGGGCCCGATCCGATCGCGCAGATGGAAGGCATTCGCGTTCTCAACGTTCGGGGCTACGGCCTGCCCAATGGGCCCAACGCTGACGCCGTCATCAGCCTCGACGGCTTCATCGGCCCGTTGCACGGCGCGGCCGGAGTCTGGCTCGACGTCCATGGCGCGGGATTGAAAAATGAACCGGCCTTCCGCTCGGCCCTGCCGGTCGCGGTGGATCGCGTGCTCCATATGTTCGATCCCGAGGGCAAGGGCGAGTTGCCGACATTCACCGGCGATTTCACCTGCCATATCATGCGACCCATCGGATCGCACAAGCGATGGACCGTTTCCACCGACGTCACCTTCGAGCATACCAACGGAATGATGTCGGCCTTCGCTTATCCCATTCGCGATATGTCCGGCCGCCTGGAAATACGCGAGGGCGTCGCGCGCATCATCGGGGCACACATGGCTCACGGGGATGGGGCGGCCAATATCGACGGCCAGGTGACATGGAAAACCAACATGTCTCCGCCGACCACGCAGCCCTATGGGCCCGATCTGAAGATCGTCGCAAAAAATCTTCCGATCGATCAGGACCTGGAAAACGCGCTGCCGGCGATGCAGCGCCGCTGGCTCCAGGATTGGTCGGCGTCGGGCGCGCTCGATATCGATGGGCATGTATTCCCTTCCAGCAACGAAACGCGCGAAGCTCATCCAGGCCGGGAGATCGATTATACGTTCGATGCCAACCTGCACGATGGGAGTCTCCGCACGGAGGCGGCGCCATTTGTGGTTTCCAAACTTTCGGGCCAGATCAAGCTGACGCCGGATGAGCTGCTGCTCAACGATCTGTCCGCCGTGCGGGGCAGCAGCTCGATGAACGGATACGCCAGCATCCACTGGGACAAGGGGGGCTTGCAGGTCTTTCTCGCCGCGGCCGCGCAGAAGCTGGCCCTGGATGACGCTCTCAAACAATTACTTCCCTCCGGCGGACGCGACGCCTGGGACCAGGTTCATCCCCAGGGCACAGTCGATGCGTCGATGCGGTATCAATCCGCCACGGCCGCCGCGCCCGATCGCCTGGAAATTCGGATTCGTCCGCATGACCTGACGATCCAGCCGCAGGCGCTACCGTATCGGCTGGATCAGTTGCAGGGATTGGTGGAGATTTCGCCCGAGCAGGTCGTGCTGACCGACATCAAAGGCCGTCACGGCGATGCCGAGGTGGCATTTTCCGGCTCAGAACAATTGGGGCCGCATTCCGAGTGGAATCTGAAGCTTTCAACCCATCAGGCGCCGGTCGATTCGGAATTGATCACGGCACTGCCCCAGGCGATAGCGGATGTCGTCAAGGGGCTCAAGCTTCAAGGCAAGATCGATCTGGATTTCTCCAAGCTCGCCTACCGGCCTGCGCCAGCCTCGGCGCAGACCCGCCCGGCCAGCGGCCCCGCCAAGCTCGGCGAGGGAGACGACATGGATTTCGCCGCCACGCTCAAATTGACCGACGCCTCGATGGATGTCGGGCTGCATGCCTCGGAAGTCAGCGGGACGGTCGACTTGGCCGGCCTGGTTCGCGGCGGCAAACTCTATCGTCTGGCCGCGCAATGCGCCTCGGACAAGCTCAAGCTGGGCGGCCGGCCCGGAACCAATTTTAAGGTTACCGTCGCCAAATCGGCCGACGATCAGACGATTACCCTTTCCCACCTCGAAGGCCAACTCGCCGGCGGTGACGTCGCGGGCGACGGACAGATCGCCTATCCCGACGATGCTCCCGGCCACTATGACCTGAGCCTGGTCCTGCGCGACGCGGATGTGCAGCAACTGGAAATGACCAGCGAGGCCAAGATCAAGGGCCGCCTGACCGCGTCGTTGGAGATGGGCGGCAACTGGAATTCCCCCGACAGCCGCCGCGGCCACGGCGACGTCAGCGTCCACGGCCAGGACATGTACGACGTCCCGATCGTTCAGGGCCTTTTGCAGATCACCAACCTCGACCTGCCCTTCACCAGCCCCTTCTCCGAGGCGACGACGCGCTACAATATCGACGGCCAGAAAATCAGCTTCGAGAAGATCGACCTCAAGAGCAAAGACATGACCATGTCCGGCAGCGGCGAACTCGATTTCGCGGCCAAGAAAGTCAGCCTCTGGTTCGTCACCGACAATCCCACCCTCGTCTCCCTCCCCGTCGTCGGCCCCCTCATTCACGGCGCCAAGCAGGAGCTATTGAAGATTCACGTCACCGGCACCATGGAGCAGCCCAAGGTCTCGGCCAGCAGCTTCGACACGATCAAGACGACGGTGGATCGGGTGTTTAACGGCGAAGAGCAGAAATGAAGAAACCCGAAATCCGAATCAAATCAGAAGTCCGAATAAAAGGGGCCTTAAAGAGTAGATCTGTGTGGTAAAATAGAATTATGAGTCGACGTCGATGGCTGCTTAATGGGTTTGCCGCGATGTCGCTGCTGTTGTGTGTCGTGACGATCGCAACTTGGATCCAAAGCTATTTCATGTTCTATGACCTGATTTGGGTCCACGACTTTCCCACCATCGGCCGACTCAAACGAATTCGATTCCAAGTCATTTCTTTCCGTGGCGGTTTTGCTCCTTCAATCATTTATATCGACGCGTTTAATAGCTCGGCAATCGCCGACTTGCAAACCTACTACCAATGGCATCCCCGCGGATGGGAGACGTCTTCCGACACGGCTCAAAACGTTGATGATTCATCTTCTAGAGCCCAAAATCCTTGGCGTGAAACCTATCGGTTCAAGCCCAACAGTTCCAGTCCTTTAGGCTTCCAATTCAGTTCATCTCATGGTCGATTTCAGGGTCGCGATTTTTGGACATATGCGGTTGCGATTCCTTATTGGTTCCCGCTGCTACTTTTTCCGATTTTTCCATTGCTATGGCTTCTGAGACGCCGTAAGTATCGGATATCAAACGCTTTTTGCTCTCAGTGTGGTTACGACCTCCGCGTCACCCCCGACCGCTGCCCCGAATGTGGAACAATCTCGCAGAGAATTACAGCAACCGTCCAACCCAAGTAACGCCCCGCCCGCTCGTTTCGCCATTCGGACTTCAGATTTGATTCGGATTTCTGGTTTCTGATTTCGGATTTCTCCGCCAGGCCCCTCACCCCATCCCGCACAGCACTTCACATCCCTGCTCCAGCTTCTGATCCGTCGTCGCATAACTGATCCGAAAATGCGTATCCCGTTCCGAAAACACGTTCCCCGGAATCATCAGCACATTTAGCTCGATCGCTTGCGCGACAAACTCGCTGGCCGTCCGCCCGACAGGGCACTTGGGATAAATGTAAAATGCCCCCTGCGGCTTCTGAATTTCAAATTTCCCCGACAGTCTTTCAAACACCAGATCCCGCTTCTTCCGATACGTGCTCACTGCGTCTGTCATCGGAATATCCAGTGCTTTCAGCGCCGCCCATTGCAGGGGGCTCGGCGGGCAGACGAACGTGTACTGCTGAAGCTTGGTCATCTGCGAGATGATCGCCTCAGGTCCGGCGGCATACCCCATTCGCCATCCCGTCATCGCATGGCTCTTGGAGAATCCGCGCAGCACGATTGTCTGATCGTACAACTTCGCCGGGCTCGGCAATCCCCGTGGGCTGTCGTACAAAAACGGCTCGTAGATCTCATCGGAAACGATCAGCAATTGATGCCGCTTGGCGATCTCCACCGCCGATTGAATTTCCTCCGGGCTCATAACGATCCCCGTCGGGTTGCTGGGGCTGTTGAGGATCAGCAGCTTCGTTCGCGGCGTGATCGCCTTCTCCACCCGCTCAGCGTGAAACCGAAAATCCGGATAGCTGTCCACGATCGCCGCTTTCCCGCCGGCCAGCGTGAGCAGGTGCTTGTACATCACAAAATACGGATCGAGGAAAATCGCCTCGTCGCCCGGATGGTAGTGGCGATCCGCAACCCCGCCGGGCGGCA
>CAZCKE010000012.1:0-21930 GCA_964499005.1 uncultured Tepidisphaeraceae bacterium | reverse complement strand
ATAGTCTGGTGGTGTAACTGTCCCGCCTGCTCGATCAGGCTCTTCGCCAGATTTTTGTAGAGGATCTGCGGAAATCCTCCCACATCGTAACTTTATTTTTCCGGATAAAGTGTCGTGAGTTGCCCCCCCAGGATTTCCAGCGAATCGATGATCTTGATCGACATCCCCCGCAGCCCCGCATAGAACGCCGCGAACAATCCCGTTGGCCCCCCGCCGATGATGGCCACATCAACCACATCTTTGAATTTTGAATCTTCTGACATGTCGGCATTGTAGGGGCTATGCCCATTGAGCCAATGGCGGCCTATTCAATAGTCAATAAATATAAAACATACAATTTCAATTCAGTGGACATCGCTTTACGGTGTTCCACGTGGAACACGCGATACTGATCGCTCGAACTAACATCGCTAAGGAGGCAAGAATTCCCATTTCAACTTCAATCATTGATCCACTTATTCCGCACTAACCCCAAGCTTCTTCAATAGTTCATCAAACTGGTCCAGCGATGCGTAGTGAAGGACCATCCTCCCTTTTCCCTTGCTCGTCGACCGCACTTGCACTCGCATCCCCAATTGCCGTGACAGCGATTTCTCCAAATCCATCAAATGCGCTACTGAACCCGTGGCCTTCCGAGTCGCTGGTGCTTGACCCCCCGTCTGGAGCATTCTCTCCAGGTTCCTCACCGAAAGGCTCTGCGCCAACACAATCTCCGCCAACCGCTGCTGCTCCAGGATATCTCCCATCCCTGCCAAGATCTTTGCATGCCCCAGGCTCAACCGGCCATCCTTCACCATCTGCCGAACCGACTCCGCCAAATCCAGCAGCCGCAGGTAATTCGCGATCCCGCTCCGGTCTTCTCCCATCCGTTCCGCCAACTCCGCCTGCGTCAGACCCAGCTGTTCCATCAACACCCGATATCCCTGAGCACGCTCGATTGGGTTCAGATCCTCCCTCTGAATATTTTCCACCAACGCCATTTGGGCCTGCGTGAACGCATCCACATCCTTCACGATCGCAGGCACCTCAGCCAAACCCGCCAACCCTGCCGCCATCCACCGCCTCTGCCCGGCAATCAGCTCATAGCCGCTTTCCGTCCGCCTGACCACAATAGGCTGAATGACTCCCGATGATTTGATGCTCGCCGCCAATTCCCCAATCGCCGCCTCTCCAATCGTCTTCCGTGGTTGATGTGGATTCGGACGAATCATATCCAAGGCCAACATCAACGGCTGCCCGCCCGGCAGGGGGGTCCGGTGCCCGATCGTTTGCCCATCCGTCTGCTCTACTACAGCCCCATGAGAAGTCTCAGCCTCCACCGGTAAATCCGAGACCGAAATCAAACTGCTTAATCCCCGACCCAACCTCGGCTTATTCTTCTGTGCCTGTGCCATGATAAGGATTCCTTTCCTTCAAAAAGGATGTGATGTTCCACATGGAACTACCGAAACAATCCCAGATCAAAACTACCACCCCATTCCACCCATTTCAATCCACAGGCGCGATTGCAAAAATTAACATTCAAAGATTCCATTTACCGCAATTCAATTTATCTATTTAATAAATACTAAACAACCTCGTATTTCCCCCCATTTCTCCCTGATCTGGATTGACTCCCTCCCCTAGCTATAATCCGACGCCCTATGCCTTACACGCTCACCAAGGGTTCCGACCAACTCCCTCCCGACCAAACCGATTCCGGCGACCGCTGGACCCTCAATTTTGGCCCCCAGCATCCCGCCACGCACACGACCCTTCGCCTGGTCCTCGAACTCGATGGCGAGCGAATCCTCCGCGCCACCCCTCACATTGGCTACCTTCATAGCGGCTTCGAAAAGCTCGGCGAAAGCCTCAATTACAACCAGTACGTCACCATCGTCGATCGGATGGACTATTCCGCCCCGATCTACAACGAGCTCGCCTGGCACGGCGCCGTCGAAAAACTGATGGGGATCGAGCTCACCCCGCGATGCAAAGTCCTCCGCACCATCGCCGGCGAACTCGGCCGAATCCAATCCCACCTGCTCTGCGTCGGCGCCGCCGGGCTGGATTTGGGCGCTTTCACCGCATTTCTTTACGGCTTCAACCAGCGCGAAACCATCTACGACATCGTCGAATACATGTCCGGCCAGCGCTTCCACACCAGTTGGACGCGGGTAGGGGGGCTCAACATGGATCTCCCCGATGAGGCCACCTTCAAAAAGATGGTCAAAAAATTCGTCGATGAGGATATGCCCGCCGCCGCCGCAGATGTTGAAGCGCTATTAAACAAAAATCGCATCTTCGTCGATCGCACCAAGGGCGTCGGCGTTATCAGCTGTCAGGAAGCTATCGCCTGGAGTCTCACCGGCCCCATGGCCCGCGCCAGCGGCGTCCGCCGCGACATCCGCAAGGACGAACCTTATCTCTGCTTCGCCGACAATTGGGACGGAAAAGGCGCTCCCGCCGTCGATTTCAAAGTCCCCGTCATGACCACCGGCGACGTCTACGCACGCTATCTCGTCCGCCTCGAAGAATTAAAACAAAGCCTCGGCATCATTCGCCAGCTCATCGACAACATCCCTTCCGGCCCCGTCAACGTCAGCCCCGAAGGCAAGGAAGTCCTTCCCCCCAAGGACCAGGTCTACAGCAGCATCGAAGGCCTCATCCAGCACTTCGAGCTGATCATGACCAACCGCGGCTTCGAAGCCCCCAAAGGCGAAGTGTACAACTGCATCGAAAGCGCCAACGGCGAACTCGGCTACTACATCGTCTCCGATGGCGGCAACAACCCCTGGCGCGCCCGCACCCGCCCCCCGTGCTACATCAACTATCAGGTCTTCCCCAAGCTCATCGAAGGTCACATGATCTCCGATGTCGTCGCCGTCCTCGGCAGCATCAACATCATCGCCGCTGAGTTGGATCGATAAAATATCCCCAACCGGCGGATTTTTTTCGTGGGATTTTTTGAAATAAAACCGGTCTCAGGCATAGACTCTTCACAACAAAAAGGAGAACCCCATGCACTCGATCGAATTTATCGTCCGCAGCCTCAACGCTTCCGGCGAAATGCTCAAGATGACTCTGGCCGACATGTCCGATGCCGACTTGCTCACTCGCCCCTGTCCCAGCGCCAATCATCCTCTCTGGCAACTCGGCCATCTCTGCGTAGCCGAAACCAACCTACTGAACGGCTTCAAACCCAACTGCATGCCCGAACTCCCCTCCGGCTTCGCCGATCGCTTCGCAAACAAGAAGACCAATAATATCGACGATCCCAAGCTGCTGGCCACAAAACAGCAGGTTGTCGATCTTTTCGTTAAAACTCGCCAGGCCACCATCGCCGCTGTCCAGACACTCTCCGAATCCGATCTGGACAAACCCGCCCCCGAACAGTTCCGCAAGTTCTTCGCCACCATCGGCGACCTGGTCAACCTCCAGACCACTCACGTGATGATGCACCTGGGCCAAATCCAGGTTGCCCGCCGCAAACTCGGCAAACCGGTCTTGTTCTAAAACGGGATCTGCAACGAATGACTGCAACCTGCGTGCAGATCGCACCAGCCGACCTGCACGGGCGCCCATTTATCATTTGCCGTTTATCACTTATCATTTCCCCCCATGGCATGGATCACAGAGAATCGTCGCACTGCCTCCGTCGAACACCGCTCCGAACCCTATTTGACCGATAAAATCAAAGCAGAGTTATCAGGGAAATATTTTCCCCGTTATCCCACCAAGCGCGCCGTCCTCCTCCCCGCTCTTCACGAGATCCAGCACGCCTACGGTTGGATTCCCGTCCAGGCCCTTGAAGAGGTTGCCGCTTTCCTCGAATTAGCTCCCGCGGAAGTGATGGACACCGCCACTTTCTATGAGGAATACTGGCTCAAACCCAAAGGCCAATATCTGCTTCAGGTCTGCCGTTCCCTCTCCTGCGAAATTTGCAGTTCCCGCGAGTTGACCGATCATCTCAGCAAGACTCTGCGAATCGAGCCCGGCGAAACCACTTCCGACGGCCGATTCACCCTGGTCGAGCTCGAATGCCTCGGCGCCTGCGGCACCGCCCCCGTCATGCTCATCAACGACGTCCTCCACGAAGAGCTCACGGTCAAAAAGCTCGATCAATTAATCGCCGCTCTCCCCAAAGACCCGCATGATTATCGCGACCCGGCAGTCACCTGGGACGATCATGCCGGCCACTGATCTCTCCACGACCCCAGCTTCATGAAGTACATAAGTCCGATAATCTTTGTCGCCATCATATTGGCATTGGGGTTCTGGCTGATCTACCGCTACTACTTCCACACCTACCACCTCGCCACCGTTCAGTCCGGCGTCCTCTACCGCGATGGCGTTCGATCCATTCGCGAATTTCAGCTCACCGCCCAAAAAACTCACATCAAAACCGTCGTCTCCCTTATCGACGAAAATGAAATCCGCGAGCATCCCTTCACCGACGAGATGGCTTACTGCAAAGCCAACAATATCACCGTCGTCCGCGTCCCCGTCCCTCTCGGCGCCTGGCCCACCGGCGACCAGATCGCCCAATTCCTCTCCATCGCCAACAACCCCGCCCGCCAACCCGTCCTCGTCCACTGCGCACAGGGCGTCCGCCGCACCGGCATGATGGTCGCCGCCTACCAGCTCTCTGTTCTCAAATTCGATAAATCCCAAACCCTCGCTGCCATGCTCACCCTCGGCCACAGCCAGCGCACGGTAGGGGACGTCCAGCGCTTCATTGATCTCTATGATCCCCAAACCCAGCGCATGACCGCGAACCTACCCACCAGTCAGGAGTAGAATCTCCTCGATTATCCAATGCCCTCCTCCAAACTCTCCATCAATCTTCCCCGTCCTCTCCCTGCCGGCAACGATTGCCTCCCGCACGCCGCCATGAATCTCGGCTCCCCCCGAGGGGTCGGCACTCACCCCATGCCCGGCATGGTCTCCCGCCTCATCATCGAACCCCAACTCGACAACTGGGTTCTTTACCGCCTCGACGACCGCGGCGGCTTCGTCGGCGATACCTGGCACGGAACCCTCGAAGACGCCCTCGCCCAAGCCAAAAAAGAATTCAACGTCATTATCCCCAATCCCAACAAACCCTGACACGCTTCAGAGCTGCTGGCTTCTCCAATCGATTTCCACCCTAAAATTCCTTCCCCGTGCTACCATTTTAAGCCAAATGTCCTCCCCTCAACCCCAACTCCCCGGCAAAGGCCTCCTCGGCTGGCTCGGCCGCCAGGTCGCTCATGTCAAAAACGCCCTCAAAACTGACATTGCTCCCACCAAAACCATCTACCGCAACCAAAAGATCGAAGAAAAACCCCTCCCCAACGACCCCAATATCAAACTCCGCCGCACGACCATCGACGAAGTCGTCGTCCAACAACCGCAATCCACGCCGCCTCCAAAAAAATGAAACATTTTCCTCCCTGCCGCGACTAATTCTCATGATCGCCGCGAGACGACTATTGTTGATTTCTTTCGCGGGTCTCTTTGCGGTAACAGCGCAGACCGCCTGTGCATCATCTTGGACCCTCGGCAAAAAAACTCTGCTCTACATTCGTGTCGATTTCAAAGACCTGCCCGGGGATCCCATCTCCGATAAAGAACTTCAAAGAACCCTGCGGCAGTTTGACCGGTACATTGCCGACAACTCCTACGGCCTCTGCCTTTTCACCTCCACGTTCACTCCCACCGTGCGCCTCCCTCAAACCGCCGCCTGGTACGTCGCCGCCAAAGACCAGGAGCAAATCATTCGTGATGCTCGCGCCGCCGCTAAAGCAATCGGCTACGACACCGACCAGTTTGATCTTGATCTCATCGCTTACAACACACCCGGTGGTGGAGACTCCGGCGTGGGCGCCATCGGCGGCAAAGGCGCTCGCCTTCTCAACAACTACCGCCTGGGAATCACCCTCCACGAACTCGGTCACAATTTTGGCTTGCCTCATTCCCAATTCTGGCAAACCTCCGACGGTAGCATCCTTGGCCCCGGCCAGGCCGTGGAATATGGCGATCCCTCTGACCCCATGGGCGCGGGCGGTGGCCATGACGAATCCATGTTCCATCACTACGAAGTCCGATCCAAAGCACTCCTCGGCTGGCTGGGAGACAACGGTATCGTCAACGTCAAGGCCAGCGGAGTCTACAGAATCTTCGCACAGGACATGCCCGGTGTCGCCATGCCGCGCGGCCTGATGATCCAGCGCGATTCCAAAATCCAATACTGGATTGAATACCGGCAATTGATGCCCGAAAACCCTTACGTCTCCAATGGGGCTCGCATCTTGAGATGTTTTCCCGCCGCGAATCAAATCCAGTTGCTCGACATGACTCCCGGCTCTCCCGCCGGCGCAAACGACGCTGCTCTGGTCGTCGGCCGCACTTTTTCCGACGAACAAGCGGGAATCTACATCACACCCATCGCAAAAAATAAAACCGATCCCATTTCGCTCGATATCTCCGTCGTGTTCGGCACCTTCCCCCGAACCAAGCCTCCCCAGCTCCAGCTTACTTCTAACGCAACAACCGTCGGCCTCGGCGAACCCATCACCTTCAAGGCCGCCTCACGCGATCCCAACCACAATCCGCTCTTTTATGCATGGGATTTCGGTGACGGAACGTTCGACTGGGGCAACTCCTGGGTCCGCCACGCCTGGAAAGAAACCGATCGCGAATACCTCGTCCGCTGTTCCGTCACCGACATGCACGGCGGCTGCGCCGACCGCATCCTCCTCATCACCGTCGGTCATCCCAGCATGTCTCACCTCCTTGGTTCCGTCGCCGCTCTCAACGGCTCTCCCGTCCAAGGCGCACTCGTCGAAGTCTTCCCCACCAACACCACCCGCTCCGACAGCGCCGGCAACTTCGCACTCCTCGGATTATCCCCCGGCGACTACACTCTTTCCGCACGCAATATCGACGGCAAATTCCGCCCCCAATCCGTCACCTGCCCCTCTCCTTCTCCCATTACCATCGAGTCCGTCCTCCCCGTCCCCCTCCGCGATGCTCCCACACACAATCCCAAGGCCATCAAACTCCACATCCACGCCTTCATCGACGGCAGCGATGTTCTCAAAATCAATCCTTCCTCCGCTCATTGGACTCACTTCGGCTGGAGTTGGCCCACCAACATTTCTCTCAACTCCATCCCAATGGATCCCCACACCGATCTGCCCAACAGTGGTCCCACCGCCTTTCTTCCATCTGACGCCGACCTCGATTCCGCCGTCGTCGTATCCAAAAAAGCTCGCGGCATCATCGATTTCTATCTTGATCACGAAACACTCGTCGTCACCTTCGACGATCCCGCCCCTGGCGCCGACGACTACGAAGCCGACATCGAATTCCAACCCAAATCCGCCCACCGGCAATCGTACCCAAAATAATCCTTTCTTCATGACGGCGAGCCGAAGTTCGTTAAACTGGGCCTCAAACAAATGCCCCGCCTCTACCGCGTCATCCTCCCTGTCTCCGACATCAATCGTGCCCAGCAATTCTATTCCACCCTCCTCCAAATCCCCGGCAAGCGCGTCTCCCCAGGCCGCCATTATTTCGACTGCGACGGTACGATCTTGGCTTGCTTCGATCCACAGGCCGACGGCGACAATCGCTCCGCGACTCCCAATCCCGATCATATCTACATCGCCGTCTCCGACCTTGAAGCTCTCTTCGCCCGTGCCCGCGCCGCCGGCTGCCGATGGCTCGAGGACAAAATCGCCAAACGCCCCTGGGGCGAACACTCCTTCTACGCCAAAGACCCCTTCGGCAACCCCATCTGCTTCGTCGATGAAAAAACGATCTTCATGGGTTAATCTCCATGACTAAAACGCAGCCATCTACGGCACCGACCCATCCACGCAATTCACCTGCGATTTGCAATCGCCTTTTTCCGCATCCCCATATCGGGAAACCGGCTTGCGGCCGCGGTCGTTAACCCCCGTGCCCTTCTTGTTGTCGCACAAATCCCACCCTGAAACTTCCCCGTCGAGAATCTTCACTCGCCCGTCCGCTCGTTTCGGGTTCACATAGGCGCTGGCGCAGTCGTATCTCATGTAACATTCTTCAGCGCCGCTATGCTGCCCGTTCCTGCAAGCCGCCAGGTACAGTGTCAGATCATGATCGAACACTTTCCTGTCCGGCGGCACGTCCACTAACGCGCCTCCCTGCTCCTTTGAAACGCGAATGATCTTCCCGTGATCTCCGTCATCGATATTCCCGTCATCATCCAATGCAAATTCCCGAATCACATGCGGCGTGACCGAGGTATCCCGTCTCCACAACACCATTCCCGGATCGTCCTCCCCGTGATGCACCACGCCACACGCATGCGAAAGCTCGTGCGCAATCGTGCTGCCGCTTTCATCGCTGATAATGACTGATCCATCTCTCACCAATGAAGTCAGCGATCCTGAATACGGCGTAACTGTTGATGTAATTCTCACGAATGGGACATGCTTGGGCACCCACGCCGAGTTGTCGTTATCCGTATCGATGAATGAGGCGCTGGCATCAAACGTATACGTCAGAATCAGCCCGTGCTGCATTTCCTTGTATGCCACCGGCGTTTCATCCGACCGGTTGAAATCCATTTCGCGTCCCAGTGGCATCTCCGTTTTCAGAAGCTGATAATGCGGCACAATCCCCGTCCCCCGTTCAAATGTCACAAATCCGCGCACGCTCTGCCCCTTAATCTTGTCGAGGATGAATAACTCTTTCTTTTTGGGATTCAGCGTGATGTGTTTCCCGTTTTCATAAAAGCCGCGGTACTCCTCGTACATCGAAAATCCGTCCCCATCGTGCTCGTTCCCCGTCACGTGCTCTTCGTCGCTCTCATCCGTCAGGTCCCTGCAGTTGTTCAATTCCTTCCATCGGTCCGCGACGCGGGAGTTTCCATCCCGCTTGGGAATCGGCACCAGGATCTCGGTGTCTTTCCCTTTCAAATGCCCCACAACAGTCCGCCCGTCCGGCAGCGGTCCGGTCACTTTGTGATCTGCCCACGCTCCCCCTTCTTGCATTCCGATCATCCCCCCGGCCTCCACATACTTCCCCTCCGGCGTCGCGATCGTCTGAAATTCCGGATCCACCAGCTCCATCCCCACGTTCTTCGTCGGATCAAACTGCAAATCATATAATTCCTTTGGAGCATCCGGCTGCTTCGCCGGCCAGTTCATGCAGACGCCCGGCTCCTTGCTCGTGTTCTTTAGTTCAAACGTGATCTTCTTCGCCTGAAAACCCAGCGGCTGGCCGTTCTTGGATTGCAATGTCGCCTTGACGGTCAGGAAATTCCCCGCCAAAAGCCCTTGCTGCGTCGCCATCGGCATCCACTGGTCATACCCCTCGATCTCCACCACCAGTTCCACGTCCGTCCAGACCGGCGCCAAATCCCATGAAACGCTGACCCCGCCCGACAAATGCGCGGTGGTAGTGCTCAGTTCCACATGCTCGTTCAATCGGTATTCCCTCACGTAATCCGTTCCTGACAAATCCATTCCAGGCTTGGGCAAAGGAAGCGGCTCTTTCTCAATCAGACGGTCCATCGAGGGGCTCCACGTCTCCTGTTTCGTATGTGAGATGGTTTTCTGCGGCATGGACATGGTCTGCGTTTCCGTATAACCGCCCCCCCGAACCCCGGCCGATATCATGGTAAAATTCTTTTCCTTCCCAAAATTCAGGGTCAGACGATTCGTCGGCGCCGGCCCGCTGGCCGAACCGTGCTGCACCGTGGTGATCGTCACCTCGCCCCCGCGAAATATTTCCTGCTGCGTGTACGTCGCCGAGGCCGAACCCTCTCCCTCCCATTCCGCCCCCATCTCTCCCATGAATGTGATTTTGTTCAGATGAAACTGCGCCGAGCCGCTCTCGTTGGTGTTCACTTCCTGCGTCCCGGCGCCCATGACGGCATTCATCGAATAATTCGCCGTGTAATTGAATTGTCCCACCCATTCCTTCACTTCCCCATATCGTCGCACGTCGTTGTCTGGGCTGTCAGCGCCGTGGACATCACCACATAAGCATAACCCGGTGAGAAGGACCGCAAATCGCCCTCTCAACAAGAACGGCCAATGGCGTTTTTCATTCACCAGAGAAATCATGGTTCCCCATCATCGCTTCCCGGCCGGTGGCGTCGCGCCGGATGCATCATCTTGTTTGTCCATCGCCCGCATCACCGCGTTCAATCGCTGCAATAATTCGCGCGGCGGCTCCTTCATATGATGCTTCGACTGCTGCATCGCCAGCATGATCGCCGTCTGATACGCCTGTTGTGCTTCGTCCAATCGTCCCGCCATCAGCGCCAGATCCCCCTGCGCCGTATTCGCCTTGACGCTCTGTGGCCGCCCCTTGACCCAATCCGCCACCATCTGCGCCGCCTCGGCGTCATGGCCGAGCACCGACGCATACTGCGTCTCAATCATTTTCTGTTCGTCAATCGCGTCATCGCCACTCGGCGCCGCGCCAACGGCCATTTCCGCTGACACCGATTCCGCCACCATGTCCTTGCCATGCACGGCACGCACCACCACCCGATAATCACCGTCATTCAATTTCCCCGAGGATCCCCCATCCATCACCCAGTAAACGCTCACAAATCCCAACGCGTCAGGCTTTCCATCTTTCACGCGCTGCAGCGCCCACTCCGCCGGCTTCTCTCCCGCATCCACAACAGCAATCTGAAGTTCCCCCGAATCCACATTGGCAACCACCGCCTCCACAATCACCGGCCACCCCCGGTACACATTTCCCACCCCCGCCCCATTCACCGATACCGAAATCACCGGCTGCGTCGTCGCCTTTAAATCATCAGCCGCCCCTGCTCCCGATATGAACAGAAACACGCCTGCAAACGCCACGCCCGCCGCAATGTGTAGTCCCCATCGCATGTCGCAATAATACAAAACCCCACCGACTTGTCCTTCAAAAAACCGTGGCGCCTTCGTTCAGCCGAATGGATTGATCCTTCAAATACAGTGTTCCTCTCACCCCTTCGGGCAGCCGCACCCTCCCACTCATTCCCCCATCCCGCCGGCTCACCTCCACATCGATCGACCCGCACGGGTGCGCCATCGACCCCTTCGCCCATTCCAGCGGCCCCAATTGCGGCCGAATGCTGACCTCCTCAAATCCCGCCTTCGCCGGCCGAATCCCCAGCACCGTCGCCAGGTAATGGTAAATCGGATGTGCACCCCACGCATGACAATCCGACCGCGAAGGCTCCGGCTGCTCGATCACCGTCTTCAACCCCATCTTCGTCAAATCAAACCAAAGCCCCATCCGCTCGATCAATCGGTCTATCCGGCCGATCTTGCCGAAGACTTCGAACAAATAATGCATGAAATAAACCGTCGTGCGCGCTAAGTCGTCCGCCCCCAGTAACCCCTCGATAATCTTCTGCCGTTTCTCAGGCCCATCGATCTCCCCCAGCAGCGCCAGACACTGCGCATGCTCGCTGAAATGCTTCTTCGCCAGATCATCCGCATACATCCCGCGCGATTCATCCCAAAACGCCCCGCACGCCTCGCCGACTTCCGCCGCCTCTCGCCGCCATCGCGCCGCCATCTCCGGCTCTCCCGCGAATTCCTCCAATTCCGCCGCCTGCTTGCTGATCCACGCCAGCTTCAGATTCAACGCCGCGCTGATCCCGAAATTCCCATCCACCGGCATCCCATGCTGCCACCCGTTCACCCAGTCGATGAAATTCCACCCCGCCGGCCCCCTCACCAATCCCTCCTCCGTCTTCCATTTCCCAAACGCATCCAAAACCGACCGCACTCCCGGCATCAAATCCGCCACAAACGCCCGATCTCCCCTCCACATCATGTAATCGTGCAACATTCCGATCCACCACAACGAAAACGGCGGAATCGTCTGCTGCACCCGGCTCGGATACCTCGACTGCGTAAACCCCGGCGACTTCCTCGACTCATCATAAATCCGCAGCGCTTTTCGCGGCAGCCGATCGTCAATCGTCCACGAATACGTCGTCAACACCTCCAGCCGCGTATCGCCGACATACATGAGTTGCTCGTAATACGGGCAATCCATGTACGTCTCATGTGAGCACATCTCCAGCACTCGCTTGGCCATCGGAATCACTTGCTCTAACCGCCCATCGCTGCTTTCAAATTTGCTTCGCCATTCGATCGGGTAATGCGTCTCCCTCAGCGAAAACCGCTCAATGACCAGCGGCTCCTCTCTCGTGCTCACAATTAGCTCAATATATCTCCCCGCCTCCCACCAGAGCGTGTTGAATTCCCTTCCTGTCCCCCCATCCGGCTCAAACGTATCCCCGATCCCGATAAACGTTTTCCCCTCGATCTGGTCCCGATTCCCCTTCACCCGCCCATGCCCATACGCGTTCGCATGGCTCACCTGTTCAAACAACGACTCCGCCCACCACGACCGAATGCTCGATCCCTTTCCCCCGCTGGTCACCAGATCGGTATACGCCGTGTAGTAATTCCCCAGGTCAATAATCACCCGCCATATCGTTCGCGCCGCGATCTTCAGCGGTGTCCCGCGCTGGAGCATCGCATCCCATTGCTTCGCTTCTTCCGCCAGATGCTCGCTCCCCCGCACCACCATCTCCCCCTTGGGCATCTCCTCCAACTTCTGCACATGCCGCGCCGTCCCCACGTTCACGCGCCTCTCCCTCATCGCCGGCAGCCTCCCCGCCTTGAGCACCCACAGCGGCGGCTGATCGATCAAATGCCCCGGTCCAAACGCATGACCAATCTCTTTGACCGCCTCCCATCCCTCTCCCTCTCCGCGCTCCCATCCCCACGCAAATTCGCTCCCGATGACATGCAATTTCGCCCCCGTCCCCCAGGCCATCTCCGGCTTCACAAATCCACACCCGCTGAGCAATTTGCACTCCCACTTCGCCGTCCCCGTCGAGAGTAATTCCCCTGCATCCCCCTCTCCCGCCACCAAAAACCCCGGCCTCAACGAAATCTGCGCAAACGGCGCCGGCCCAAACTCATTGAGCCACCACGTCCGCGCCGCCAGCACATGTTCCCCTGCTCCCAACTCCAGATCATATGTCTCAAAAAACCAATTCAACCGATCCCCGCGCTCCGGCCCCCGTCCCATCCGCTCTCCATCCAGCCACAGCTCATACCTTTCATCCGCCGACACATGAATCCGCATCTTCTTGGCCGCGCTCAGCGAAAATCTCAGCCGAAATGCCTGTACCGCCGCTCCTTGCCCCAGCGATTTGGGATGCGTCACCCATTTCGCCGGCCACCTCCCACGCTCATGCCAGAACTTGCTCAAATCCAAAAACGGATCGCCGTCAATTAAAACTCTCAAGATTCCTCCAAACAATGACGGGGACCCGAAGGGTTGCATCCAAACGGGTCGTCTGCGGTGCTATCGCTCCTCAACGTATCGTTTTGCTGATGCGCTTTGTCACTCCACCATGGCCAGAAATTCCCCACTATCCTCCAAAACCGGCCGGCGAATGCCGCCGCGGGTCCCCATTAGATCGAACGATAACACGATCCCTGATCCTACTTCTTCATTTTCTCTCTGTCGATTTCGACGCCGACGGCGAAACCGTTGAAACCAGCCATTTAATGGCCGCCAAAACAAATGATGTATCCATCTGGGTCTTCAATATAAAAATCCTTCGTGCCCCATAGCGTGGGAGCCAGCGGTTTCAGAATTTTCACTTCGGCGGCGACGCATTGCTGATAAAACGCGTCAATACCTTCCACGCCGGCCGCCGCGTCCAAATGCTCGTGATCTCGTCGATGTTTACGCTCCGATTCGTTTTTCTTCGCCTCCTTGAAATGAAGCTCCAGGCCATCTTTTCGTCCAATCGCGTAAAAGCCGCCCCACGGTTCGCCAAATTCGAAACCCAGCCGGTCTCGATAGTAAGCCATAGCCTGTTCCAGATCGTCCACCAAAAATTGTGGAGCAAGCGAAAGAACTCGAGGCCGGTGCATATTGACCATCCTTTCTTTGAGATTTTGACGGGCCAGATACAACTGGTGCTTCACGGTGCCGACAGGCATTTCGAGAAAATCAGCTATTGCCGCATGGGAGCTGCCGCCCAAATAAAAGAGCGACGTGACCTCTCGTTGAACCGGAGGCAGAGATGAAATCGCCACGCGAACTAACCGCGTGGATTCTTTATGGATCGCGATATCCAGAGGCGTTGGATCGCAAGTCAAAATTCTTTCAGCCGCCTTCAGCTCTGTCACCGCGACGCGCTTTCCCCGCGTCATCCGGCTGCATTGCCGCTGCACAATCCGCCGAAGCCATCCCGGAAATGCCGCCGGCTCTTTCAGCTCGCGAAGATTTGCATACGCTTCACTAAACGCCTCTTGCGCCGCGTCCTCTGCCAGATGAACGTCCCCCAAAATCGAAAAAGTATATCCAAAAACCATGTCGCGAAATCGCAGCACAACTTCGCGATATTCCTGGACGTCGCCGCCCCGCACCGCGTTGATCAGGTCTGCTATCTCAGACATTCGATACGCCTCGACGATGGAGCGGCTTCTCACTCCAAGTGCCGGGATCGTACATAAAGGTTTAACTCTCTTTTGAAAATGTCCAGTTCAAAAATAGCCGCGCCCTGCGAGTGGATATCCCATGCAATCCCCCCAATCCTTCAACCAGACCCCAAAGTCCACCATTTATCATTTATCATTTATCCCTTATCATTTCCCCATCATGGCTTACTCCGAACCCGTGCTTCTCAAACGGATCGACGCCGATCCCGCCAAGCGCAAAATCCACTGGTACGACGACTACGTCGCCACCGGCGGATACGCCTCCCTCCGAAAATGCCTCGACATGAAGCCCGATGACATCATCAAAACCGTCACCGAATCCGGCCTGCGCGGCCGCGGCGGGGCGGGCTTCTCCGCCGGCCAAAAATGGGCTTTCATCCCCAAGGACAAAAAAGGCCCTCACTACCTCGCCGTCAACGCCGACGAATCCGAGCCCGGCACCTTCAAGGACCGCTACCTCATCGACTACGACCCCCACAGCATGCTCGAAGGCATCGCCATCTGCGCCCTCGCCACCCAGCTCGACATCGCCTACGTTTTCATACGCGGCGAATACCATCTCCAGACCAAGGTCCTCGAGCACGCCGTCAAAGAAGCCTACGACCATGGCGTCTTTGGCCAAAAGGGAATCTTCGGCTCCAGCCATAAACTCGAATGCTACGTCCACCGCGGCGCCGGCGCGTACATCTGCGGCGAAGAGACCGGCCTCCTCGAAGCCCTCGAAGGCAAACGCGGCTGGCCCCGCAACAAGCCCCCATTCCCCGCCATCGCCGGCGCCTTTGCTCGCCCGACCGTGATCAACAACGTCGAAACCCTCTGCTGTGTGCCCCCGATCATCGAAAAAGGCCCCGCATGGTTCAAATCCATGGGCACCCCCTCATCCCCCGGCCCCAAGCTCTACGGCATGTCCGGCCACGTTAACAAACCCGGTGTCTACGAAGACGAGCTCGGAATCACCCTCGACTACGCCATCAACAAACTCTCCGGCGGCATGAAAGGCGGCAAGCATAAAGGCACCATCTGCGGCGGAATCTCCATGGGCGTCCTCGGCCCCGACCAACTCGACATCAAGCTCGATTTCGACGACGTCCGCTTCCGTGGCGGCTGCCTGGGCCTTGGCACCGCGGGCATGATCGTCATGAACGACAAGACCGACATGGTCCAGGCCCTGCGAAATTGCGTGCGTTTTTACGCCCACGAATCCTGCGGCCAGTGTACTCCCTGCCGCGAAGGCAGCGCCTGGATGCACAAAATCCTCAACCGCATCCTCGACGGCCAGGGCCGCCTTGCCGATCTCGAAATGTTGATGGAGTTGGAAAAAACCCAGGGCATCATGCCCGGTACCACCATCTGCGGCCTCGCCGACGGCACCTCCTGGGTTACCCGCACCTTCATCAACAAATACTACGACGAATTCGCCGCCCGTTGCCGGGACGAATCAACGGTCCCGCTGACAATCAACCGCGGCACACGGAATGTTCTGACGCCGATGGGGTCCAATACGCGGTGAGGCGCTGAACCGATTTAAGGCTTCGTCGCGGAAGTCGTCGCGACCTTCCTCGGAAACGGCGCTATCGCTTCCAGCTTTCCGATCTGGTTTGCCGCATCCTTCAAATCCGGTTTCAGCTTCAACGCAATCTTAAACTGCTCTATTGCCTCGTCACGCGTTCCAAATGCTTCGTTCCACAATCCCAATACATAATGCGCCTGCGCATATCTCGGCCGCATCCGTATCGCATCCAAAAGCAAGTCTTTCGCCCAATTCCGTAACGTCCCATTCCGCCGGACAAACGCCTCGCTTCCCAACATCTGCGCGTAGTTGGTCATTACCACGACGGTGTCCTGCCGGTTGTTGGCCAGCAGCCAGTCGTAATGCTTGGCCGCCTCGCGGTAGTGCCCTTGAATGCTCAGCAGGTTCGCCAGGTTGTTGTGGGCGGATGCCGAATTGGGGTCCAGTTCCACCGCTTTCTCATAGGCGTGAATCGCCGTATCGAAGTCCTGTTTCTCCTGCGCAACCAGTCCCATCCCGATATAAGCCCCCGGCGACGACGGGTCGGTCTCATTCCATGTCGCGCTGAATGAGGCATCATCCGTGTAATATGCCCCTCGCAAAAAACTGATCCACCCAAAGGCCCCAATCCACCCCAGCACACCGAACAACGCCATCCGCTTAGCCCGCGGCGAACGCAGGCGCGGAACCAATGCCATCGCCGCGATGGCGGGAATCGCCAGAATCGCTAGCGCCGCATACCGTTCCGAATACGGCGCTTCCTGTTCCCGCAGAAGGTGCGCCGTCGGCAGTTGCAGCAGCACGAACCATCCCAGCCATAACAGCCCCGCCCGCCGCACGGAATTTGTCCCGGCCGCCACGCCCGCCAGGATCGCCATCAGCACAACCAGCGCGATGGATGACAACAACGAGTCAAACCACACCGAAAACGTCGGCTCATACCGAAGCTGCGCAAACGGCGCGATCCCCGTCTGCACGCCGTACCACATCGAGTACAGCGGCTCCAGCGGATGATCCTTGACCGCCAAATGGAGCGCCGAAGTTTTGAATATCAAATGCCGCACAAAGAAATACCCGCCAAAGAGCGCCGCAATCGGCGCCCAGCGCCAGGCCCGATCGAGCACGCGCCCCCTGTTGAGCGGCGCCGCCGTCAGCCCCAGCAAATCGGCCAACACCAAAATCCCCGGCATCACCGCCGCCTGCTCCTTGCACAGCAGCGAAATCGCAAAAAAAGTGATCGCCAGCCAATAGTCGAGCTTTTCTCTGCCCAGATACGCCCACAAAGTCAACAACATGAAAAAAGCCGGCAAAAGCGTTTCGCGGCCCGAAGCGGCGGGATAGACACACTCGGATAACGCTGGGTGCAACGCAAACCAGATCGCGGCCAACAGCGCGGTCGTCGGCGTCAGCAGCAAAGCAGGCCGGCGGAGCAGCCCATACGCGGCCAGCATCACCAAACCGACGAGAAGCCCGTTGAAGACGTGATACGCGCGAGGCTGGTTTCCCCAGATCGCCTTCTGGATCGCGAACGTGCTCCGCGTGATCGGCCGGTAATACGGAAAATCCAGATAATGCGGCTCCCGGAAAATCTGCCCCAGGTCCGCCCAATGCCGCACCGGATATTGGTTCTCGATCACCTCATGATCGTCATAGACAAACTGGTTCGACCACGATCCGGCAATATAGATCGCCGACACCGCCATCGCCGCCAATAGCGCCAAAATCCAATGTTTGCCGCAACCGGAAGTGAATTTACGTCCATCAATCGTCATTCGAGCTTCGTCAGTTTCTTCTGTTCCTCTCCCTGCGTGCTTCTCGCGGGGAAAGGCCGGGTAAGGGGCTGCCTTTTATCCGATGGGGACCTTGCCCCTCACCCTAACCTCTCCCCATGTCATCATGGGAAGAAGAGCAAAGAGGCTGCCACGCATGATTCTAAGGCAAAGGCGGCCAATTTCATCTGGTGCAACGCCAGGGCATCTGTGGCAAAATCGGCCATCCATGAACGAGCCGGATGTTTCCGATCTTCTGTCGGTGCAGCAGGCGATCGCCATCCTCGACGCAACCCAGGTCTTTCCGCGCCCCGTGCGGCTGCCGCTGGCCCAAACCGTGGGACTTTATCTGGCGGAAGACCTGCGCTGTGACCGCGATTCACCGCCGTTCGACAAGAGCCTCATGGACGGCTGGGCCGTTCGCGCCGTCGATCTGTCCAACGCGCCGCGCGAGCTTTCCATTGCCGGGCAGATCGCCGCGGGCCAATCCGGCGCGGCCCTGGAGCCGGGAAAGACAGTTGCCATCATGACCGGCGCTCCGCTTCCCGCCGGCGCGGACGCAGTGGTGCCGATCGAATTGGCTAGCGCCGATTCCAATCGCGTTCTTTTTCACGAGCCGGTCATTCCCGGACGCTTCATCGCGCGCCGGGGAAACGAATCCCGGGCCGGCGACGTGGCGCTCAAAGCCGGCGCAAAAATGGGGCCGGCTCAGATCGCGGTGGGGGCCTCCATTGGCGCGGCGTCACCCTCCGTATTTGCCTCGCCCTCCGTCGCCGTCCTCAGCACCGGCGACGAATTAGTTCCCTACGACCAGACGCCCAGCGGCCCCCAGATTCGCTCCTCCAATACGCCAATGCTTTTGGCGCTATTGGCCCGATACAACTGCCTCGCCGCAGATTTGGGCATCACGCCCGACGATCCGCAAAAAACCCGTCAGTCCATCGTCGCCGGGCTCAAGCACGACGTCCTGCTCATCAGCGGCGGCATGAGCATGGGCGCGCACGACTACGTCCCGGCCATCCTCCACCAACTTGGCGCCGACATGAAAATCACCAAGCTCCGCATCAAGCCCGGAAAACCCTTCGTCTTCGCCCAAATGCCCGGCGGCAAATTCGTCTTCGGCCTGCCCGGAAACCCCGTCAGCGCCTTCGTATGCACCGTTCGCTTCGTCAGTCGCTTGTTGACCAAAATCGCCGGCGGCCTTCCCCGCGATCAAATGTTCAGCGGAATCCTCGCGACACCCCTCGAAGCCAACGGCCCGCGCGAGTTCTATCAACCCGCCCACCTCGACGGCCAGCGCCTCACGCCATTAAGCTGGAAAGGCTCCGCCGATATCTTCACTCTCGCTCGTGCCAACGCCCTGCTCGTCCGGCCCGAAAACCAGGGCCTGCAGCCTTCCGGCACAGCCGTTCACTTTTTGGAGATATGAAAATGCAGCCTTCAATTGACACCCTCTCCGACCCTGTCCGCGAGATTCTGAATCTCGACCCTGGCGCCTATACGAAACTGGTCGTCACCGGCGAAGGCAATCCGCTCGCCAAGAGCCTTTTGCAGCGTCTGGCCCCTCATGATCTCTTTGGGCCTTCGGTACTCAAATCCGACGCCGACCGCAACGTCATCCTCTCGGCCCTATGGCTCTGGCACGACTGGCTCGATGAATCGCACGCCATCAGCCAATCGCTCCATTCCGACACCGGCAGCTTCTGGCACGCGATCATGCACCGCCGCGAGGGCGACTTTTCCAACAGCAAATACTGGTACGCCCGCGCCGGCTCCCACCCCGCCCTGAGCGTCATGGCCAACCAAGCCGGCTCCATTGTCAACCAACTCCCCGCTGATAAATCGCTGCTTCGCCTGATCGCCTCCGGCTGGAATCCCAATGCCTTCGTCGATCTCGTCGAAGCCATTCACGACGACCCCCACGATCCCAGGCATCGCGTAGCCGTGCAATTACAGCAGTTAGAGTGGCAGGCGCTCTTTGAATATTGCGCGCGGGCTTGATGATGGAGAATTTTAATCAACCGAAAAGACGCCAAGCAAATTCCATTCACATCTGTGTGAATCTGATTTTCATCTGTGGCAATAATGCAGTTGCATTTCTTGGCGAGCTTGGCAGTCGATATTCTTCTAGACGCCCGCCCCAACCGCTTGCTCCACGTGCTTCACCGCATTTCGGAAAATCTGCAATCCATCCCCTTCGCTGGGCAGCTTCCCCCGGCTCGTCCACGCAAAATGCTGCAGCGGATCAACGTGCCGCTCCGGATGCGGCATGAGGCCAAAAACGAGCCCCGTCGAGTCGCACACCCCGGCGATATCATCGATCGACCCGTTGGGATTTTCAGGCGCTTGGCCGGCGGCGGGGGAGCCATCAGGTCTGGCGTAGACCAGAGCAACCTGGTCATTCTCCCACAAAGCAGAGCGGACCGACTCGTCGGCAGGGACGAATTTTCCTTCTCCATGCGCGATCGGCAACTCAATCGGCCCGATCCCCGCTGTCCAGATGCACTTGCTCGATCGCGGCGCCAAATGCACCCACCGATCGACAAAACGTCCGCTGTCGTTGTTCGTCAGCGTCGCGGTCTGCCCGGAGCGGCCTGCGAGGGTGCCCGGCAGCAGATCGGTCTTCACCAGCACCTGAAACCCATTGCAGATGCCAACGACCGGCTTGCCGCCGTCAATAAACCGTCGAATCGGCTCTCCCAGGTGATGAACGATCTGATTGGCCAGGATTTTCCCCGCCGCGATGTCGTCGCCGTAGCTGAACCCGCCCGGAAACGCGAGGATCTGAAACCGCTCCAGCAGGCCTGGATCGTCCAGTAATCGGTTAATATGGATGAATTCCGTCTGCGCTCCGGCAATCTGGAACGCATAGGCGGTTTCCCCATCGCAATTCGTCCCCGCCGCTCGCAGGATCAGGGTCGTCGGCTTCATACCGACAGTTTATGCGTCGGCCTTAAACTATCCAGTGGTCCCCCTATCTCCGCCAGGCTACCATTATTCGTTGCACAAACCGCGCATAACCACCATAATTCGTTGGCTTTGCACGCCAACGGAGGTTCCGCTCTTTAAACGCCGATGACTTATGTGAGGTAACAGTTTTATGTCCTCTACTCCCAGCACCCGGACGGCCCGGCCCGCCGAAGCGGCCGCCCCCGTCCAACCCGTCGTTCCCGAAGTCTCCCCGGTCATCCATGTCGAAGAGCAACAGCTCACGCTGCATGATTTTCTCAAAGCGTGCATTAAAAGCGGCGGCTCCGACGTCCACTTTCAGGCCGGCAGCGTCCCCATGATTCGCGTCGACGGCCGGGCTCGCTTTCTCGATTGCCCGCCCCTCGGCGACGATAACCTCAGATCGTTCGCCGACCAGATCATCAATTCGCATCCCGATAAACAACAAAAACGCGATACCCTCGATCACCGAGGCGCCGTCGACATCGCCTACAGCCTGCCGGGACTGGCTCGCTTTCGTACCAATATCTTCCGAACACGCGAGAAGCTGGCGATCGTCATGCGGCGGATCGTCACCAAGATCCCCAACTTCGACGAACTCAATCTCCCGCCCGTCGTCGAGACCCTGGCCGACAATCATCGCGGCCTCGTCGTCGTCTCCGGCACCACCGGCTCCGGTAAGACCACCACGCTCGCCGCGCTCCTCGGCAAGATCAATCGCACCCGCAGCGAACGCATCATCACCGTCGAAGACCCCGTCGAATATCAGCACGACAACCTGCGCAGCCTCGTGAGTCAGGTGGAAGTCGGCACCGACAGCGAAAGCTACGAATACGCCCTTCGTGAAATGATGCGCCAGGACCCCGATACGATTCAGATCGGCGAAATTCGCGACAGCTTCTCCCTGACAACCGCGCTGCGAGCCGCGGATACGGGCCACCTCGTCTTCACGACTGTCCACGCGACCAACGCCCCGATGACCGTTGAGCGATTGGTTTCGTTGTTCGACGCGGACCAGAAAATCCTCCAGCAGACTCAGCTCGCGATGAATCTGATCGCCGTGGTCTGCCAGCGCCTGGCCAAGCGCCGCGACGGCAAGGGGCGATTGCCCGTGGTCGAGATCATGCAATCCACGCCCCTGGTGCGCAAGTACATCCTCGACGGCGAATTCGACAATCTCAAAGGCGCTGTCGGCAACCGC